>JAISFI010000339.1 GCA_031263685.1 Dysgonamonadaceae bacterium
CGTTTTTATGTTTTTTAGGGTGAACGGATAGGAAAAGAAGTACTTTTGAATGGACAACTTTCAGTTTGATACTGAAAAATTAGCAATCAAAAGTGGGTGGGCATGCTCCGGAATATGCAATTTTACCTCGTCGGTATTGATATTCATTTCAATTTTACCTGAATTTGCCGACTGTGAAAGTCCTTTGTATAATGCCCCCAAGTCGGCCAAACTCAAATTGAAAAGTTTTGTACTTGCAGTTGTAACCAATGGCTCAATCGAAAAAGCGCTCGGCAACAGTAAATTGATTGTTTGTTCAATTTGCACTTTGGGCGAGTTGAATGTGCCGACAATGCAGTTCGACAAATAGACATCTGCCGTTGCAAAAACGCCGCCTATTACTACGCAATTTTCCAAAACAATTTCGTCTGCGTAAATACTGCCTGCCACAAAAGCATTGTAAAGCGTTATGCTTTTTGCGTTAATGTCGGAATAAAACTCAATTTTACAGTTTGCAGCACGCGACACAATGGAATTTGCCGATCCAACGCTCTTTTTAAAAGCGATATTGCCTGTGGCTTCGGTATTGACATAAAGTTCCAATTGCGTGAAAACTGCACCTTGAATTTCGAGATCGCCGTTTTGGATTTCCAGCCGGTGTCCATAAACAGGTCCTTCAACAACGGTATCGCCTTTGAAAATAATATTACGGTTGAGTTCTGCCACTTTTTCGGGCAAAATCGAACCTCTTACAAGATTATCCTGTAAATGTATATCTGTTTCGTTAAAACGAAGTTCTTTCAATTCTTTCATTTGAAAATATTTTTAATGATTATACACTTTTTATTTGATTAAAATTTAACAGTTTAGTAATGTTTTCTCTTACACGATTTGTATGAGCATCTGCCGAATTGTAACGATTATTGAGTTCCGCATTAAAATAACGCCCGATTTGAGTTTTACTTTCAGCAGAAATTCCGCTCCAATGCTGTGCTTGAAAATCGGCCATTAAAGCATTTGCTTGCATTTGGGGCAGCAAATCAGCTTGATACACATTTTTATCGATTTGATTTTTTTCGTTTTGCGTTTCGACAAAGCAAACAGGCGAATACCGAATGGCGGCAATACTTTCTTTCAACATACTTTGATTGATTGTGTCGTTCAAGCGTTTCTGTTTTACAAGAAATGTATTTGCCTTGCCGATAGTGTCAAATGCGCGTTTCTTGGCAATGGAAGCCGAAAGTCGTGCCTGCAACTCGCCGCCCTCGCGTCCGAAAACAGAAACAGTGCTTGCCAAATCGCTGCCCAAGGTGCGAAGCGAATGTTGGTCACTGCCTCTTTTGAAGTTGAAAGCTGGTTCGTCTAATGCAAAAATGCGGTTTTCCAGTTCGTTGTTCAGATCGGCAAAAACTTTAATATAGCGGTCGGCAATGCGGTTGTAGTCGCTTTCCATTTGTTTCTGCTTCTCGACGCAACGTTTTCCTAATTTGTGCAAGTGCATTAAAGTGGCATCAAGTTGTGTGGAAAGTTCCATAATTTGCTGGCTGATTTCAGAACGAATGGTCTTGAAGAAGCCATCAACAATGGTTTTCCCTACTTTTTGGGCATTAGTGTCAATAGAGGCAATTTGCGCTGCTTCTGTAGCAACTACGGCGCCTGTGAGTAAATTTACACTGCTATTGCAATTTGCAACGCTGCGGTCGAATGGATTTGTATCTACATCGATATTTACATCAACAGGAATATCTACAGAAACAGATTCACTTCCGCTGCCGCCGTATTCAGAAGCAGGATAACTGTAATTGACAGTTACGGTTTTTGAAACTACTTCGTGATATCTTCTTGTATAACTCATAACTGTTCATTTTTAATTGTTTGAAAATTATTTGCCATAAACAGTTTATTCGCCATATCTTTCACCCGTTGTGAAGACGGGGAATCAGACAGTATTTTGCTAAATTCACTTTTTACCTCTTTGTCAATGTCTTTTGTCGGTTGCCATTGCAGGTTTTCAACATTCTGATTAACAGTATTTTTTACTGCCGATTGTGTTTGCTGATTCAACTGAACTCTACTCACAATGACATCAACGATTTTATTGTCGAATTTATCAAAATTACATTCACTAATCACCACAGGAACAGAGAGGGTAGAATTTTCAACAGCACTGCTTTTTTGAAGTAAAATACTGTCTGTCAACTTCTTTTGCTCGTTCATGTCTGAAAGAAAGTTTGTCATGGAACAGATAACTTTCATACCGCGAAATTTCACATTCGAGGCAATGATTTTCTGACTTAACGCCAACGATTCCAACTGCGAAACAGGAACGGTTGCTGTAAGATATTTCGTTCTGTTTGAGACGCGTCCAACTTCTTTATCGGCAAAGTCAAATGTTGGCCGGTCAAGTTCCAAAACACGCTGTTTGAGGTTTTGATTCAGTCCGCTAAACAGTTTCATATAACGGCTCGAAATCATATTGTAGTCGCGTTCCATTCTGCTTTTGATTGCCAAAAGCTGCTTTTTCTGCTGGTTAAGCTGCATCAAATGCGAATCTACTTCGCTTCGCAGTTTGGCTATTTTCTGTGAAATTTGAGAATGAATCAATGTGTAAAAACCCTTATTTACGTTATCGCAAACGTGATCGGCGGCTTTCTTTTCTGCTAAAACAACGGCGGTTTGCATTGCTACAACGGCAGTTGTAGTCCCATTAATGTGATTGGATACACTGCTGATTTCGTCAGCCATCGGGTGCGTATCTACCGTATAATTAAATGTTGCCATAGTCCGTCCTCCTATTCGTTATCGTTATTTTGAGCATTAAGAATTGCCTGTATCACGTCTTTGCGTTCTACATTTGTTTCTTCAAACTCAATTCCGAGTTCGGCGCAAATATCTAAGAGATTTTCATCGTCTAAATCTTGAAGCTCAGATTCGTCATAAACGTATTTGCCGTCTGTTTCTTCTTCGTTTTCCTCAACAACGCTTTCATCACGAGCTTGGCCCGCAATCTCATTATTCAGTGGATGCTGGCTTTCGTCAGAATGACGGCTGGTATCGGTTTCACTTTCTTCTTGCGCTTCGTCTTTCAAGTTTTCCAGTGCATTTTTAGCAATAATGGGCAAATTCAAAGAAATGTGCTCGAAAGTAATGTCTTCTACACTTGGAGCAGGTGGAAGTTCTGAATTTTTAGCAAAGTGAGGATTTACAAGTGCAAGTTGTTTGCGGCGAGCGTCTAATTCGTGAACTTCGCTTGCTGCAACGGCAACTTCATTTGAATATCCGTCACGTAATTTTGCATCGTAATATTCAATATGTCCGAATTTTTCTGCTTTTTCGTCAATGTCGTCTTTGAGGCGTTCCATATATTCCTCAAAATTTGCCTGCGTATTCTTAAATTCCTGCGACTGCAATTCAAAAGCGGCAAGCGTTTCAGCAGAATTATCAACTACATCAACAACGGTAGAATTGAGGTCGCCACCGGATTGTACCATACTGTCTTCCGTGCGTTGCAACGAAACCAGCGTGTTGTAAGCGGCAACATATTCACGCAAACTTGCCTGCATAAGATTGATAATATCTGACGCTTCTGCACGGTTACGACCATAAAAATCTTCGCAGTTTTCGTGCCAGCGGTTCAGATATTCAATTTTTTGGTCTTTGATATGGTTGTAGATTTTCAAGCGCTCAATACGTGTTTCCTGCATCAAATTTTGAACTACGGGAGCAACAATTTCTTCGTAAATTTGGTGTACGCCAAAAGGTGAAGGGTGCGTACTGCCATCTTCTGCGACCCACGTTCCCGACAAAAGATTATATTTCATTTTAGAACTCTGTTTGAGTTGGAACGGTTCGTAACCCTGAATTGAATCACTGTAATCAAATTTTTCGTTTCGGATACGCTCAATTTCTTCATATTCGAGCATGGGCGAATAGTGATTGTAAGGCGATTTCAAGATTTGATACAAAACTTTGTTCGATTCAAAAATAACTTTATCAGTTGAGGCAACTTTCAAAGCCGAAATTGCCTGAACAGAATTAGCCATTGTAATCATCAAGCCTTTCAAAACATCTTCAAACTGTTGCGTTTTATTTGATAAGGAATCTTTTAACTTGTTGAGTTCTTTAAATTTATTCACGCTACCCGCATACCGTTCTTTGTCGAAAACAGGAATAACGGGAGCGTTTTCGGGAATTTCGGTTGTTGCAAATTCGTTCAGATATTCCAAATATTCGCTCTTGTCGGCAACCAGTGGCAACGATACTGAAGTTGTGTCCAAATCGTCCATGCAATAAGAAATTGTACGCAGTGAGCGTTCCAGTTTCCCGAAATAATCGTGCTGGTTGATTTCCTGAATGGAAGTTGAATATTCGTCTGTTTCAATAGCTTCCGTGTCGTTGGAAGTTTCTACGATAGGCGCTTCGGACGATAGATTTTCAAGGTCGGCAATGGTTTCAATCAGTAAATCGTTTTGACGAGAAAGTTGCAAGGTAACTTCCGATTCATCGACTTTGCCTGTGTAATCGACAATGAAACTCTTGTCTTCGTACTTGATTTGGTCGGCAACGGGGATGTATGCCACACCGAGTTTGCTTACTTTGTAATCGCGGAAAATTTCGGCGTACTGCCGCTTAAATTCCGCAATACGGCTGTCTTTTTCGGCAATTTCTTTTTTCAGACTGCTCTTTTTTATGAAATAAACAAAGAACAGAATAATGCTAAGAAACCACACCCACAAGCCGGAGATTTGTTTATTTAAAACTGCTTTTTCTTCTTCGAGAACGCTTATTTCTTTCTCGATTCGTTCCTCTTCGGCAACGATTTTCTCGGCCGCCTGACTGTAATAATTGAATAATATCTTCGCCTGATCTTGATAGATATTACTGCTTTCGGGGAAAATTTTACCTGTCATATTCTCTTAATTTAAAGACTTTTTTTCAGTTCCACTTTATTCCGTTTTTATTTTGAATAAATACTTTTCCGATTCTGATAAACCCGCTCCAGCTTTTTGAGACTGCTTTCTATCGCTTCCTCATTCATCTGGAAGTTTGAGATTGCAAATGAAATATCGCTTACAATTTTTGAAAAAGAGTTCTCCAAACTGTACGCTTCTTCGTTGTTGGCAGGCGAAATAAATCGCACACCTTCTTCAAGCGAATTGATACGGTCTGTAAAATTTTCGGGCAAACCTGCTGTATCGTTCATCTTGTCTTTCAACTGTTGCATTGCCGATTTCATTTCGTTTATTCTGCTGCGGTTTTGCGTTTCCTGCACGAAGACCTCCTGCACTTTATTGGCAGAATGGTGGGAAAGTAACATCCCCATAATAAGGAAAAACAGCAAAATGCTGTGAACAATCAGTTGAGTTGGAAATGCAAGGTTGTAAGCCAGATTTGCGACAAGCATGAAAATGATGGCAGCAATAGCGTAAAACCAGGTTGCAAACCAGCTTATACCCAACATTCCAATCTGTTTTTGCGACTTGTCTTCCAAATCAATCCACGGTGCGCGGAAATTGCAGAAAAACAGCCCATAAACCAACGAACAGACAACAATATTCAATACAAAAATATTTTTCGGAGTTTCGCCTCCGAAAAGGATAAGCGCCGCTATGATTATTACCTCGCCAAAGAGCAGCAGCATCCACGATAAAATGTTTTTCATATTCATATCCCGTAATTTTTAATTTGTCATTATCTTTTGTTTCCACATTTAGGACAGAACTTTACATTTGGCGGCATCGCTGTTCCGCAACGGCTGCAATTATCGCCACCACCAACCTGCTTGCCGCAGTTTCCGCAGAAAGTTGCGCCCGGTTGCATCGGTGCATTGCAATTCGGGCAAACATTTCCACCCACTCCGCCCGTTAATGGCGTTCCACAACTTACACAACGGCGAGCGTTTTCGGCATTATCCGTTCCACAGGTTGGACAGGGATTATACGGGTCGCCACAGTGCGGACAAAAACGGGTTGTGTTTGGATATTTTTTAGCACAATTGGAACAAAATACCATCTTAATCGACTGCGGTTCCTGCTGAACAGGTTGTCCCTGAAAACCCTGATTATTTCCACCGAAAGATGGCTGATTGAATTGCGGTTGCATCATTCCACCACCAACAGCGCCTCCGCCGCCCATTCCGCCCATCATATTCATCGCCATCAAGCCGCCGATAAGTCCGCCGTTACTGTTGCCGAAACTGTCTACGGCATTGTTGGCGGTGTTGAACATTTGTTCCTGTTGCCAAGTATGTCCGGTAATCGACATTGAACTTTGTTGAGCGATTGCGTCTGCTACCCGCCTTCCGTTTTCGGTCGAAGTGTCAATATCAATGCTCGTAATATAAAACTGCGTCAAATCCAAACCGAGATTTTCCCAAAACGCAGCCATTGTACTTTTCAGAAACTCGGAAAGCTGGTCTAAATATGCAGAAATGGACTTGAAACCAATTCGGTGTTTGAGCATAAATTGCAGGATGGTCGATTTTGTTTTGGTAGAAAATTCCCCCAGAAACTGGTCGGTCAAGTCATCTTGCGTAAATTCTGTTTTTGTGCCGACAATTTTTACAAGAAATTTTTCGGCATCGGTAATTTTCAAGCCATAACGTCCAAGCGACACCAGCGGAAGTTGCGTGTTGTAATCGGGATCATGAATTGCCATCTTGTCGGTTTCCCAATCAATGTTGTAGGGTGTAGTTTTATTTACAAACCACACCTCTGCCGTAAACGGATTTTTTCCACCGAAAGGAATACCGAACAGATTTCGCAAAATCGGCAGGTTTTCGGTGTTCAACGTGTGTTTACCGGGACCAAATTTTCCAACAATCTGTCCCTTTGAAAATAATACTGCTTCTTGCGATTCCTGTACAATGAGTTGTGTGTAGGTACTCAGATTGGTTTCGGGAAAACGCCAGGCGTAAATTGTTTTACTTCCCTGTGGCGACCAGCGGACTAAATCTATTATTGCCATAAATGATCATTTTTGTGTGATTGATATTGAAGAAAAGTTTATGTTGTTCCATTTTTCGTTAAATTACCCATAGAATTTTATGGCTGCAAGGTTACAAAATTATTTTGAATTAGTAATTAAGTTTTTTATTTGTTTTGATTTTTTTGTGTTTTATTTACTTCCGATTGCCAAATGTTCGACCGACACTGAAAACAAATTTCCAATATACCACATTTATAGGATTCAATATACCACATACATGGTATTGCCTCAATTCAACGTTAAGGATAATTTTGCCGGACAATAACAAGGATATGTCAACACTACTACAACGCAGAGTTTTCGCCAATCGGATTTCCAAAAAATTCATGCAAATCCTGACCATCGTTTCTATTTTGTTCCTATTGATTATAGGTTTGGGATTATATTTTAAGTCGACCGCCATACTGCAAGAAACCTCTGTCTGGACGCTACTTTCCACGTCGGAGTGGAGTCCTTTATCCGGCAAGTTCGGTTTTCTTTCCTTTATTCTCAGTTCAGTTTACGTAACGCTGCTGGCGGTGATTATAGCGCTTCCCATATCATTGCTTACGGCATTATTTCTTACCGAAAACGCCCGTACCTGGGTTAAAAAAGTCGTCTTTCCCGTGCTGGACATTCTGGCCGGCATTCCCTCTGTGGTATATGGCGTGTGGGGAACGCTGATTATCGTGCCCTTTATTGCCGACGTGTTAGGCCCCCGTTTCGTCGATTATACAAGCGGCTACAGCGTCCTGGCGGGAGGCATCGTGTTAAGCGTCATGATCATACCGTTGCTGGTAAGCCTGTTTATAGAAATATTTTCCACCGTTCCGAAAGACTTCAAGGATGCTTCGGCCTCTTTGGGAGCGACCCGGTGGCAGACCTCCCGTTTGGTCGTTGTCCGAAAATCTACTCCCGGCATCATCGCCGCCGTTGTCCTCGCCATCTCCAAAGCATTTGGCGAGACACTGGCCGTGCTGATGGTGTGCGGCAATATGGTGAAAACGCCGGGATCGCTCTTCGATAGCTGTTATCCGCTTCCGGCGCTTATCGCGAACAATTACGGAGAAATGCTCTCATTGCCGATGTATGAATCGGCATTGATGTTTGCCGCACTCGTAATGTTCGTCATCATCCTGGTGTTTAACGCCGCTTCAAGAATCATCCTCCAGCAGGTAGAAAAGAAATTCAAACTCTAAAAGTCACGCATATTTATGAGAAAATTCTCCAATATAGAAGAAAAAATCTTCAACGTACTGATGGTGCTCGCCACAGTCACCGTCTTCGCCTTTTTGGGAAGCATCATCTGGACAATCGTAAAAAATGGCTTCCCCGCCCTTACGTGGGACATGATAACGAAGTTGCCCGGCGGCGGCTTCTATCTCGGCAAGGAAGGCGGCATCCTGAACGCCATTGCCGGATCGTTGCTCATCGTATTCGGGTCTACGGTACTGGGCTTGCTCATCAGTATTCCCATCGTCTTTTACACCAACGTATATCTGCCGAAAAGCTCCAAGATAGCCTATATTATACGGTTGACGTTCGACGTACTGTTCGGTATCCCCTCCATCGTATATGGAGCGTTCGGTTTTACGGTCATGATATTTTTCGGTCTGAAAACGTCGTTGCTGGGCGGAATTATTGTTGTCACCATGCTGATAATTCCTATCTTTGTGCGCTCAATGGACGAAGTGGCAAAATCCGTTTCCAAAGACTTGATGGACGCAACGTATTCGCTGGGCGCCACTACGCTGGAAACCGGCGGCGTGATGCTGCGGCAAATCGCTCCGGGAATCGCCACAGCAAGTCTGCTTTCCATCGGACGCGCCATTGGCGACGCTGCAGGAGTCATGTTTGCCGCCGGGTTTACGGACAACATACCGGCCTCCCTGAATCAGCCTGCCGCCACGTTGCCCCTGTCGGTCTTCTTCCAGTTGAGCAGTCCCATACCCGAAGTGCGGGAACGGGCGTATGCCGCGGCGCTTTTGCTCACCATCATCGTATTGATTCTAAGCATCGCCGGACGGTTGATTACCAACAAGTTTTCAAAAAATAAAATTCAATGATACATACGCTTACCGTCACAAGCCGGAAAACGCCCCTCTCCAACATACAGGTCGAAGAAGCCCTGGCTGCTTTTCCCTCCGTCAAGTATTGCCTGCATACGGTAGAATCTTTCGGAGATAAAAATAAGCACATCTCCCTACTGACAGATGCTGTTGCCCCCGATTTCTTTACCCGCGAACAGGATGAAATCCTGCTGAACAACCGTGCCGACATCGCCGTTCACTCGGCCAAAGACCTGCCTTATCCGCTGCCTTCGGAACTGGAAGTATATGCCCTGCTGGAGGCGGAAGATAAAACCGACGCACTCGTCAGCCGCGATTCTCTCACATTGGAGCAGTTACCGTCCGAATCCCGCATCGGCACCAGTTCCGCCGCCAGAAAGGCGGAAGTGCTGCAATATCGTCCCGATCTGCAAGTTGTCGGCATCAGGGGAAGCATTGAAGAACGTATTGCACAGGTCGACAACGGATTTGTCGATGCACTTATCGTTGCCACCTGCGCCCTGAAGCGACTGGGACTGACCGGACGCATCACCCAAGTCCTGCCCTTCCGGACACATCCCCTGCAGGGAAATCTGGCCATCACGGGAAGAAAAGACCGGCCTGAACTCAAAGCTTTCTTCTCTCCGAAAGACATACGGAGGCAGTACGGGCGAGTAACACTGGTTGGATTCGGCCCGGGCAATCCCGACCTGCTCACTCTTGCCGGAGATAAAGCACTGGCAGCGGCCGATGTGATTTTCCACGACGATTTGTTAGATCGGGATTTCCTGTTGCACTACCCGGCCGAAAAAGTTTATGTGGGAAAACGCAAAGGCCGTCACCACTACCAACAGGACGAAATCAACGACTTGCTTTACCATGCCGCCATTGCCGGCAAAAACGCGGTGCGGCTGAAAGGCGGAGATCCCATGATTTTCGCCCACGGACGGGAAGAGATCGACTTTCTGCAAAGCAGCCTCATCTGCGTCAACGTCATTCCGGGCATCTCGTCCGGCATCGCCCTGGCCGCATGTACGCATATTCCGCTAACGCATAGAGGGCTTGCATCTTCCGTCGCCTTCATCACCGGACATGATGAGGAAAAGGTACAGATTCCCGACGCCGACACGCTGGTGTATTACATGGGCGGCTTCAACATCGCCCGCATCGCCCGAAAACTGATAGCGGCAGGACGGCGGGAAGACTTGCCCGTTGCCCTCGTGCATAACGTTTCTCTGCCCGAACAGCGGACGTATTATTCTACGTTAAAGGAACTGCAATACTCCATCATCTGCTATCCCACGCCGATATTGATCGTTGCCGGCGAAGTTGTTGCCCTCGAACATCACGCCGCCCGCAAAGACTGCGTTTTGCTGACCGGAACTTCCGGAAAAGACTATCAGCAGGATGCTCACGTCACTCACACACCACTGATCGGGATACGCAAATGCGAAGAAAACACGCGCTTGCACGCCATTATCAAGGGAATTCGGTCGGTAGACTGGATTATTTTCACGAGCCGCTACGGCGTTCGCTATTTCTTTGAAGCTTTCGATGAACTGCAGGCCGACGTACGCGCTTTATCTGCCGTCCGTCTGGCTTCCGTAGGCCAAACCACCACTTCCGAATTAAACAAACACCGCATACAGCCCGATATGGAATCGGAAACAGCATCGGCCGAAGGCATTATCCGTTACTTTGCCGCAACCGGCGTGACGAACAAGCAAATATTGCTGCCTCGCTCGGACAGGGGATTGAAAACGCTCCCCGAAGCGCTGGAAAAACTCGGAAACAAGGTGCTCGACATTCCGGTATACTGCAATACGGTGAACGAGAAAGCGAAAAAAACAGATTTGTCCCGCTTCCAAAAAATCATCTTCTCGTCGCCCTCCGGCGTGGAAGCTTTCGGGCAACTGTATGGCGGCTTTCCTTCCGGCATCCAACTGGTTGCCAAAGGCAAGACTACCGAAAAGAAATTGCGGTCTAACATTTATTCTTATTCCAATGAAACGGTTTCGTCCTTATAGAATTTCGCAGGAAATACGCGACCGGTATGCAGATGTAAGCCTGCATCCGTCCGATTTTATTTATCCCTATTTTGTGGTAGAAGGAAAAGGTATTAAAGAGCCGGTTGCATCTATGGAGGGCGTGTTTCGCTTTTCGGTCGATGAATTGCTGCGAGATCTCGAAGCGCTGTCGATACGGCAGATAGACAAGATACTGCTGTTCGGTGTGATTCCACCGGAAAAAAAGGACGAAACGGGCAGCGAAGGACTTTCGCCGGACAGCATCGTTTGCCGGGCGGTGCGGGCGGTCAAAAGGCGCTTCCCCGGCATTATTGTCTTTACCGACGTTTGCCTTTGCGAATATACTTCGCACGGCCACTGCGGAATTATACGCGGGCACGATGTGGAAAACGACGC
>JAISFI010000054.1 GCA_031263685.1 Dysgonamonadaceae bacterium
CAGGCAGCCGCACTATATTTTGTTGAATCTCGCTATCGGCGGAGACAATGGCGGCACGCCCGATGACACGGCATTTCCGTTGAAATATGAAGTTGACTATGTAAGAGTATATCAAAAGAAATAATACGATATAAAACGATATTTTCTTGTTTTTTAATGACAATGTATAAAATAACCGGCAACCGGCAATTCGCAACCGACGGCTACGAAACCTTGCAAGCCATGTACCGGCAGTTTGGCTACAGTTTTTATGCCATTCATATTCCTGTCCGTTTGGGATTACAAACGCTCAAAGCGGCAGGAATGATGGATGAATATGAAGGCCTGAAAAGTGATTTCCTGCAAACAGGCGATATTTTCATCAAAAACGGATTAAATTATCCCAAACACGAAGTCAATTACGAGCAAAGCGTTGTCGCTCCCGCCGTCAGTTTTCTCGCACAGCTGTATCTGGAAACGGGCAAACAAAAATATCTCAATGAAGCGCAGCGGCAACTGTCTGTTTTGGAAGCCTTCAACGGAAAGCAACCAAGTTATCATCTGAACGATATCGCCATTCGCCACTGGGACGGCTACTGGTTCGGCAAGCGCGAAATGTTTGGCGACACCTTTCCGCACTATTGGTCTGCACTCACAGGCGAAGCATTCCATTATTACGCACTCTGCACCGGAGATTCGACTTACCAACACCGCGCCGAAAACATTGTGCGAAACAATCTTTGCCTCTTTTTTGAGGATGGCAAAGCGTCCTGCGCCTATTTATATCCCTCCAAAGTTGATGGAATAAAAGCGCAATTCTACGACCCTTATGCCAATGACCAGGATTGGGCGCTGGTTTCGTATATGACAGTGTATAAGAAACAATAACAAGAATTAAAAATATGGATTACAGATTTTGTGGAAACAGCGGACTGCAACTCCCTTTGGTTTCGTTGGGATTGTGGCATAATTTCGGAGACACAGACAATTTCTCTATTGCAAAAGACATTATCATTCACGCTTTCGAGCAGGGAATAACCCATTTCGATTTGGCAAACAATTACGGTTCACCTCCCGGCAGCGCCGAATCTAATTTCGGGAAAGTGCTGAAAACGTATTTGAAGAATCATCGTGATGAAATGATAGTCTCGTCAAAAGCGGGGCATCTGATGTGGAACGGACCTTATGGCGACGGCGGTTCGCGCAAATACCTTATGGCAAGCATCGACCAAAGCCTGAAACGTACGGGACTTGATTATTTCGATATTTTCTACAGTCACCGCTACTGCCCCGAAACGCCTTTGGAAGAAACCATCCAGACGCTTATCGACATCGTAAAGCAGGGCAAGGCGCTATACGCAAGTCTGTCGAAATATCCTGCCGGCAAGGCTTTTGAAGCGTGTGAAATGATGAAAGCGCAAAATGTGCGTTGCCTGATATATCAGGACAAATACAATCTGCTACACCGGCAACCCGAAAGGGAACATTTTTCGCTGTTCCGGGAACAGGGACTTGGATTTATTGCATTCTCACCGTTAGCGCAGGGTTTGCTTACAAACCGTTATATTAATGGTATTCCCGACGATTCACGGGCGGCAAAACCCCACGGGTTCCTGCAAAAAGAGGATATAAAGCCCGAATTGACGGAAAAAATCAAACAGCTTAATCGTCTGGCGGAACGGCGCGGACAGTCGCTTGCTCAAATGTCGCTCGCATGGTTGCTTGCGAAAAAGGAAATAAGTTCGGTAATAGTCGGCGCAAGTTCGGTGAAACAGCTTCAAGATAATATTTTATCTATTAACAATATTGCCTTTTCTTCGGAAGAACTGAACCGCATAGAACAGGTTTTTCCGTCTGACAGTAAATAACAAATTTTTATTAAATAAAAACAATGAAACATTTATTCTTTTTGACTATCCTTTCGCTTGCCCTGTACGGCTGCAAGTTCCAACAACCCGGCAATAATATTATCAGCGGCATCCCCTGGTTCGACAACAACGGAAATGTAGTCAATGCGCACGGCGCGTGTATAGTAGAGGACGGCGGTCGATACTATCTTTTCGGCGAATACAAGTCGGACACGGCAAATGTTTTTACCGGTTTCAGTTGCTATTTGTCAACCGATTTAGTGAACTGGCAGTTTGAGCGTATCGTTTTACCGCAACAGAAAGACGGTTTGCTGGGGCCTAACCGTGTGGGCGAGCGCGTAAAAGTGATGCGCTGCCCCGCAACCGGCGAATACGTCATGTATATGCACTGTGATGATAGCGAATACAATGACCCACATATTGGCTATGCCACCTGTAAAACCATTAACGGCGACTACGAATTTCAGAGCGCTTTGCTCTATGAAGGACAACCCATAAAACGCTGGGATATGGGAACATTTCAGGACGATGACGGCAAAGGCTATTTGCTGATACACCACGGTGATATTTATCGTTTGAACGACAATTACAAATCGGCGGA
Organism: Dysgonamonadaceae bacterium; assembly: GCA_031263685.1. Lineage (GTDB taxonomy): Bacteria > Bacteroidota > Bacteroidia > Bacteroidales > Azobacteroidaceae > JAISFI01. The sequence continues at coordinate 2,449 of JAISFI010000054.1, forward strand.
AAAATTGCTGCCTCACGTTCAGGGAATGGGCGAATCGCCTGTCGTGTTCAAAAAGGATGGCGTATATTTCCTGCTGTCGTCCAACCTTACCAGTTGGGAACGCAACGACAATATGTATCATACTGCCGCCAGTATGGAAGGCCCCTGGACAAAACAGGGACTTTTCGCTCCAGAAGGGACGCTCACATATAATTCGCAATGTACATTTGTTTTTCCACAAATTTGTAACGAAAATATAGAGCCAATGTATATGGGTGACCGGTGGAGTTTCCCCAAACAAGGCTCCTGCGCTACTTACGTGTGGTTGCCGTTGCATGTCGAAGGCACAAAGCTGACTTTACAAAAGCCTGAAAACGCCGCGCCCGAAGGGAAAAACCTGTTGGGAAAATCGTTTGTTTCCAATACGAAAGGCGATTTTACAGAAGTGACATTTTCGGGCAAACAAATCGCCGTTTACGGCGAAAGCAATGCTCATGGCGGTTACGGGCGCATGACTATTACGGATAAAAACGGCAAGACAGTCGTTTCGTCATTGGTCGATTTTTACAGCAAAGTGCCCGACAGGGCAGTACGCTACATCAGTCCCCGGTTACCCAAAGGCGATTACACGCTGAAAGTGGAAGTAACCGGCGAAAATTCAACATGGTCGGACAAAAAGATGTCTATTTCTTACGGCAGCGACGATTACTTTGTAAACATAGAGAAAATAGTGGTATTATGAGAAAAATATTAATAAATAATAAATGATATGACAAAAAAACTATTAAAACCCACCCTGTTTATTCTGGCAGCGGGAATGGGAAGTCGTTACGGTGGCTTGAAACAGTTGGACAGTGTAGGCCCCAATGGTGAAACAATCATGGATTATTCCGTATATGACGCCATTCATGCGGGTTTCGGAAAAGTGGTATTCGTCGTTCGCCATTACTTTGA
>JAISFI010000150.1 GCA_031263685.1 Dysgonamonadaceae bacterium
CACAGTATGAAAAAGTTATTTATTTTATTGGCATTTATGGGAGCTACAATGGTTCTCAATGCCCAGTTTATTGATTTCGAAATCGAAATCTGGAAAGGTGTTTTCGCCGCAGGCGATATTGACAACGACGGCGATCTGGATGTGATTGTCAGCGGCAATCACGTATACGGCGATCCTGAAGTTAACGAAGAACGCGGCGCTATCCTGATTAACGACGGTGCAGGCAATTTTACCGTCCAGACAGGCGAACGGGTGATTACGGCAGGACGTGGCGGCAATATCCATTTTGGCGATATTGACGGCGACGGCGACCTGGATGTGATTTTTGCCGGATGGGGCTGTAACAACAACGTAAAGGCGGGAATCGCACTCAACGACGGTAACGGCAATTTTACGCTGGCGCCGGCAAGTACATACCCCATTAACAGCGCAGCTAAGATTACTTCTTGCGGTTTTGCCGATTTCGACCTGAACGGCTTGCTTGATTACTACTTCTTCGGACAGGATGCGGGCAACTGCATCATTTATTTTCAGCAACCGAACGGCAGTTTTACGCCGGTTGCCGACGCTATCAAGGCAAGCAAGCGTTACGAACCGAATGTGGGCGATCCGGTTGACTACAATTTTATCGAACCGGAAGTAACCATCGTGGATTTTAACAACGACGGATATCCCGATATGTGGATCAACGCCGCCGACGATAATGTCTCAAACACCGGAGTGGAAACCAAGCGCTTCTCTTACCTGTTCAAAAACGACGGCTTTGGCGTTCTCACGCAATATTCGGGCGCAGTCGTTCCCTTCAAGAAAGCCAACGGCGCGTCTTCGTGGGGCGACTTCAATGGCGACGGCTTTCCCGACATGCTGTTGCACGGCGATGGGTACCTCAATTCGGGTGAAGACAACGACCGTATGTGGCGCGTTTTTGCAAACCAGAGCGGAAATTCCATACAGGAACGCTGGGTGCAGGAAGTAGCGCGACAGGGCAGTTTTGGAAACGGTAGCGTGGTGGTTGATTGGGACAATGACGGAAAACTCGACTTCTTTACCGGCGGATGGAATCCCACCTTAGATAGACAGGAAATCGCGTTGTTCCTCGGCGACGATCCGGCGCAATTCACGTTTACCCGAAGCTCCTTGAGCGACAGCTACATTCAGGGCGCATCGGAACAGGGTCTTTTGACTGCCGACCTCAACGGCGATAACAAAGTGGAATTGCTCCTCAACGGTTTCTGTGGTACGCCGGTGAACAAACGCGCCGCAGGCTATATGGTCAATCAGTCGGCTACGGCATCCGTACCTCCCGCAGCTCCGACAAATTTGAAAGCCGAAGTAAGCAACGATGACGGAGAAATAATGATAAAATTTGAGTGGAATGCACCAGCCGGCGAGTCGGGGAAAAAGGGAACGACCTACAATCTCGCCCTGAAAAACACCACTACCGGCAAATGGTTTTACAATCCGATGTCCGTAATCGGCGGCGCGAAAGACGGCTGGCGGAAAGTGGGCGGCCGCATGGGAAATGTATTTTACAATACTTCCTACGAATTGTACAACTTGCCCAACGGAAACTACGAGTGGACGGTACAGGCAATCAACGGCGCTTACCTGGGCGGCGCGTTTGCCGCAAATCAAACATTCCGGATTGAAGGCGGAAATGGAATTTACACCGTCAACGATCATACGTCGACGGTTTATACGCTAAACAAAAGATTGATTGTCGAAAGTGCAGCCGATGAAACTCAATTCTTGAAAGTGTATAACCTCAGCGGGGTAATGCTTGTTTCGAATGCATTTTCCGGTAATACGGAAGTCGAATTGCCTGCCGGCGCCTATATCGTCGAATTGGCAAAAGCGGGAAATGCGCCTTTCAGAACAAAAGTGTTGTTGACTAAGTAGTGAGAAATAATAACGTTGAATTTTAGACTAAAGATTGGAGAAGAAAGAGAGATTAAAAAGACCGAAGACTGTCTATTTGTCTTATTATCTTTTGTCTTTTGCGTTCTCTCTTTTGTCTTCCGTCTTTAGTCTATAAAACCATTATTTATTTCGCATTACCGGATAATGAAAATTTTAAATCAATAAAGAATAAAAAATGAAACTCCAAAAAATTTATTTTGTTTTTTGCCTGGCATTAACAGGCTTGTCGGCATGTAATACTCAGCCGACTGTTCGCGACGTATGGACTAAAGAACAAGCCAACGAGTGGTACAAACAATGGGGCTGGCTGCGCGGCTGTGATTTTATTCCCAGCACAGCCGTCAACCAGTTGGAAATGTGGCAGGTCGAAACATTCGACCCGGTTACCATTGACCGTGAACTCGGTTGGGCTGAAAGCATCGGCATGAACTGTATGCGGGTTTACCTGCACCATCTGGCATGGGAAATTGACAACGCCGGTTTCAAAGACCGCATGAGAACCTATCTTGATATTGCTTCCGGACATCACATTCAAACAATTTTCGTGTTTATGGACGACTGCTGGAATCCCGCCTATTCGGCAGGAATACTACCCGAACCGCAACCGGGCATACACAATTCGGGCTGGGTGCGCGACCCGGGCGATTTGATTCATCAGGATTCCTCATTGATAAATACCCTGGAAGCATACGTCAAGGATATTCTGACAGACTTTAAAGATGACAAGCGCATCGTATTGTGGGATTTGTATAATGAACCGGGAAACTCCGGATACGGCGATTTATCAATGCCGCTTTTGCAAAAAATATTCCTTTGGGGACGCACCGTCAATCCTTCGCAACCTTTATCGGTAGGTGTTTGGAACAATAATTTAACAAATCTGAATCGTTATCAACTCGATAATTCGGATATAATTACCTATCATAACTACGAATCGAAGGACAAGCATCTCGCGGCAATCGACACTCTGAAACGCTTCGGACGCCCGCTAATCTGCACCGAATATATGGCACGGCGCAACGGTAGCACATTTCAAGACGTTATGCCGCTCCTGAAAGCCGAAAACATCGGAGCAATCAACTGGGGACTTGTAGCCGGGAAAACCAACACGATTTTTGCATGGGATACGCCGCTGCCCGACGCCGTCGAACCGCCCCTCTGGTTTCACGACATTTTCCGGAAGGATGGCAGCGTCTATTCGCAGGAGGAAGTGGATGTTATTAAGACAATTACAAGATAGTCTTTAAGACTTAAAGACTTAAAGTCTTTAATTTTAAAAAACAACAACAAATAATCATGAAATCAAAAAAACTTTTAGCAATTTTTTGCATTCTGCATCTTGCATTTTATATTTCCCCCGCGTCGGCAAATGAAAACCCGATTCGCATCATCGGCACAGCCGAAGCGGGTAGTTTCCTGCTTGCGGCAGCAGGACAAGCAACCGGATTAGTTATCGACCCGAACGACGCAGAAGTGGTAGCTATTGCGGCGGAAGCCTTCAGCAAAGACGTTGAAATGATTGCGGGCGTCAAACCCTCAATTGCTGAAACGCTTTCCGCAACCCCGGTCATCATCGGCACGCTCAACTCTTCTTTTATTTCGCAGTTGGTAACAGCCGGCAAGCTCGACGCATCGCAACTGGCGGGCAAATGGGAAACCTTTCTCATCTCGGTGATCGACAGTCCCCTGCCCGGCGTGGAACAGGCGCTGGTAATCGCCGGAAGCGACCCGCGCGGAACGGCTTTCGGCGTATTCGAACTCTCACGGAGGATGGGCGTTTCGCCCTGGGTCTATTGGGCGGATGTTACGCCCGAACGCCGCGACGCTATTTACGTAACGCCCGGTCAAAGCATTTTCGGTCCGCCTTCGGTGCAGTACCGCGGTCTCTTCATCAACGACGAAGACTGGGCGATGCAACCCTGGGCTGCACGGAACATGGATCGGACGATTCGACCCAACGGCAACGGTGACATGGGACCACAAACCTACGCCAAAATCTTTGAACTGATGCTCCGCATGAAATCCAATTACCTCTGGCCGGCAATGCACGCCTGCACCAAAGCGTTCTGGTTCTATCCGGAAAATCCCGAAATGGCGCGGAAATACAGCATCGTACTCGGTTCGAGCCATTGCGAACAGATGTTGCGCGACAACGAAGACGAATGGCGCAACAATTTTCAATCCGAATACGGACACGCTTCGGGCGACTGGAACTGGGCGACCAACAGCGCCAACATCACCAAATACTGGACCGACCGCGTCAAACAGGCTGTAAACACCGAAGCCGTTTATACGATGGGCATGCGCGGCATACACGATTCCGGCATTCCGGGATACAACACCGACGAAGAAAGGGTCGGAGCGCTGGAGAGTATCATTCCCGCGCAGCGGAACATCCTGACGGCAAACCTCGAAAAGCCCGTTACGGAAATCCCGCAAGTGTTTATCCCCTACAAGGAAGTGCTGAGGATATACAACTTGGGAGTTGAGGTACCCGACGATATTACGCTTATGTGGGCAGACGATAATTTCGGCTACATGCGCCAACTGTCGAATCCCGCGGAGCAGGCGCGGAGCGGCGGTGGCGGCGTCTATTATCACTTTTCCTACCTGGGACCTCCCAATTCGTACCTGTGGCTGGCAAGCGTGCCGGTATCCGTTGCAGCATTCGAGCTGCGCAAAGCCTACGAGCTGAATTGCAAGCGCATGTGGATTTTCAACGTGGGCGACATCAAGCCGCAAGAATTTGAACTGCAATTCGCCATGGATTTGGCATGGGACATTCATTCGGTTGATATGGAAAATCCCAACCTGTACGCGAAACAATGGGGCGCGGAAACCTTCGGCGAGCAGTTTCAGGAACAGATTTATCAAATCAAACGCGAGTATTTCCGTATGGCGGCTGCCGGAAAACCCGAATGTATAGCTGCCATGTCGTTTTCCGTTGCCGAAATGGAACAGCGCATTGCCGACTACGAAACGCTGGTGGAATTGTCCCAAACGCTGGAAGTGCAAATACCGGAACGCTTGCAGGACGCATATTTCCAATTAGTTAAATATCCTGTGGAAGGCGCGGCAAATATGAACTACAAACAGTTGTACGCCAAATTGAGTTATGAATACGGCGCGCAGGCGCGGAAATCCGACGCTGTAGAGGCAAGTTCCCTGTCGATAGCCGCTTTCAATCATATTATCGACCTGACCAAATACTACAACAACCGGCTTGCCAACGGAAAATGGAACGGCATGATGAGCTATTCGCCCAACAATTCGGCCTATTTTCACGACCCGACGGTGATAAACAAGGATGCAGTCAGTCAAATATATGTCTCTGCCGTGCTCGACAGCGTCCGCATCATTCCCGCCGAAAACTACACGACAGCCGATGCTGCGGGACAGGCTTTCAAAATCATTGACGGACTCGGCATTACCAACGGCATAACCGTTTTCCCCTACAACATGACCGCATATACTGCCGATAACATCACTTCCGCGCCTTCGCTCGAATATGATGTGCCTGTATTGAAAGGTACAAATGAGCTTAGCGTACTGTGCCTGCCGTCCTTCCCGCTCTACAAGGGCTTGAAACTGCGCTATGCTGTTAGCATAGATAATGCCGCGCCCGTCTTCTGCGACTTGGAATCGGACTTGACCGGCGAATCGTCGGCGCTGTGGGGACAGAATGTGATGCAGGGCTATGCGTCGGGTGTTACAAAATACGAAAGCGATGATGAAAAAACCGTAAAGGTAAAAGTCTGGTTCCCCGACCCTGCTTTGGTCGTTTCGGCTATCAAGGTAACGGCAACGCAGGAAAGTCCGCTTACAAGCCTGATTGTCAACAACAGTTTTGAATATGCCGACGAAGAGACGCTCATTTCAAGCATTCCCAACGGCACAGACAGAATGGACGCAGACGGCAATTACCGCATCAAGCGCAACGCGCCCGACGGCGAACTGTACGGATGGAACGTAACCAACTGGAACTTCCGCTCAAGCGGCAACTATTCCCAGGGCATCAACAAAGACATGACGGCGCGACACGGCGATTATGGTCTCTGGATTGCCGGCGACCAGGCTTTCTCTGATTTCTGGGAGTTCTATCAGGTTATTCCCGCCGAAAGCCTTGAGCCGGGCGCTTACAAAGTGCAGTGCCGTCTGGCGGTGGAAGACGCCAAGCGTACAAGCCAGCGGCTTTTTGCCAATCAGAATGTGCAGTATCACGGCAGCGAAAGCCAGTATGCGAACAACCTTACCGCAGGCGAAATCAACACCTTTGCGGGCTACCCAAGCGGTGCGAGCGATTTGCGCGAAATGACGGTTTATACCGTGATTAACGAAGGCGACTCTCTGAAAATCGGCGTCCGGACAGGCCGGATAAAAGGCGACGGAACGGCAGCCGGTAATGCAAGTCCGCTTTGGGGCTGGTTCAAAATCGATTATTTCCGTATTGAGAAAGTGGAAATAGACAGCATAGAAACCGGAAACGATCCCAACGATTATACTTCACGAATCGTTAACCCAAGTTTTGAATACAAAAGCGAAGGAGTATTGAACGACGGCTCTACCGTTCGCGGAACGCCCTACGGCTGGTCGGATACGGGCATCGGCGGAAATTCGTTCGGCATCAACAATGATGCGGTGAACATCGCGGGAACAAACTGTTGCTGGTATCTGCTCAACGGCGGACCTTTCCCGGCAAATTTTGAACTGTATCAAAATATCGACGGCTTGCCTGCGGGACGGTACAAAGTCGATTGCAGCTTAGCGGTGATGGACGGGCGAATCGCTCAACAGCGCCTTTTTGCCAACAACAGCGTACAGTATTTCGGACACGAAACCGACTATGGACAGAACCTTGTCGCCAATGAAAACGCCTCTTTTGCAGGATGGAATTCCACGGGAGCAAGGTATTTGAAAGACCTGTCGGTAGAAGTGGCAATCGCTGCGGGCGAATCACTCAAAACAGGCGTCCGCTCCGGTAACATCAAAGCCGACGGACAGCCGGCTACCGACGATTCGGGCTGGTTTAAGGTGGACGATTTCCGGTTGACACTGCTCGAATTGCATGAGACCGGAATAGAAACTGCGGGCGTAAGCAATTCCCTGTTTGAGACGGTCGGGACAAAAGGCGGGTTTTATGTCTGCACAAATGCAGTAGCCGACGGTCGGGTGGCGGTATATTCCCTGATCGGCAGCCGCCTGTTCGGTGCGTCCTTAACTGGAAACCGGACTTTTGTTGCCTTGCCGCAGGGGATTTATATTGTTCAGGTTACGGTGAATGAAAAGGTGGAAAGCCGGAAGGTATTCATCAAATAAGACTTTGTTGCAATGGTCGAAGGCACGGCTTTCTACACATGCGGAAACTTTCCCAAAAGCTCCGACAGATTTTCCGCACACGCGGAAACCTTCCCGGAAGTTCCGAGAGACTTTCCGCACACGCGGAAACCTTCCCGGAAGTTCCGAGAGACTTTCCGCACGCGCGGAAACCTT
>JAISFI010000192.1 GCA_031263685.1 Dysgonamonadaceae bacterium
CAACGAGTCTATTTCTACGACAAATTAGACAGGCATTTTCCGGGATTAAAAAGCCGGTATATACATACATTTGCCACTAATTACGTCTGCAATCCCCTGAATAAAAACCTGCTGAATACTATCCGGAAAGAATGTAACAAATACGGATTGCTCTACAAAATGCAGGACATTATTAAAGCATATAAACGAACAAACGCCTGCTCCGAGCAATTAAGTTTATTATTTCGCGGCTGAAAGGACATGCTTTCAGCCAAAGATTATGGGTTGACGGAAGAGTGAGTGTTCTCACAAAAAAATCAGTCCGATACCTTTAGTAAACCGCTACTATGGTTTGGTAAAGACGCCGGAATGATTTTTTTGTTATATCAATAAGGATATTATACTGCACGTAGTATAAATCTTACAATCTTTTATGGGATCACAGGCTTTATAATATTCCCATCGACATCTTCCGGATAGAGTGCTCCTTCTTCTGTTAACTGATCTGCCATTTGTTTTATCATGGACGTCAACTTTTGTTTATTGTTGCCGGACAAATCATGCATTTCAAAAGGATCTGCAACTAAATCATACAGTTCGTAAGTGGGATGTACCGAATCTTCCGGGTGATACCAGTAAATTAATTTCCAACCAACATTACGATAAGACGTAAAATAATTGCCTCGATGAGCATGTGGGAAGTGCATCAGAAACGTTTCCGTTCGTTTCTTATTTATTTCCCCGGACAATTGCGTTTTGAGGTCGAATCCATCAATCACATGATTCGCCGGATTCTTCACTTCAGTCAGCGAAAGTATAGTGGGGAAAATATCCATGACTGTTGCCATCTGTTGTTGGAGGTATCCCTGTTTTACGGAGAATGCTTTCTGGGCAGGGTTTTTATCATTCGGTTTTGCCCACCCCACAATCAATGGTGCACGAGTACCTCCCTCATATTCCGTTCCCTTTTTCCCTCGTAACGGAGCGGAAGAAAAATGGCCCTTTTCGTCGCCTAAAGGAGCATCGGATCCGTTGTCGCCCATGAAGATGACCAACGTATTTTCCGCCACATCTAAAGCTTCCAACTTATCCATGATATCCCCAAGCGATTTATCCATGCCTTCGATTAAGGTAGCAAAAGCTTTTGCTTTGTCCGTTTTGTCTGCTGATGTATAGTGAGCAAGGAAACGGCTGTCCGCTTCAAAAGGAGCATGCACAGCATAGTGCGCCATATACAGGAAAAACGGTTTTCCCGCTTCCACGGCTTGTGTTACTTCTGCAACCGCCTCATGCGTCAGTGCATCGGAAAGGAACGTATCGGAGCCATGATATTTTTCCAAACCGGGAACAGCCCGCTGTTTATTCCCTTTGATATGCCCATATCCATGTTCGCCATAATAGCTGCCGGGCTGTCCGATAGAGGAGCCGGCAACGTTTATGTCGAAACCGATATTTTGCGGATATTCACCCTCGCTTCCTATACAGCCGAAATGAGCCTTACCCACATGAATCGTCCGGTAACCAGCTTGCTGCAAAAGTTTCGGCAAGGTAACGTCACTCTTTTTGAGACCTTCCCAGTTCCAGTTTGCCGGGCCATAAGGCGTTTTGTTATTGGTTTCGGAGTTGATCCAGTTGGTCGTGTGGTGCCTCGTAGCATTTTGTCCTGTCATGATGGAGGTTCTTGAGGGCGAACTTACGCTTTGTGCATAAAATGTGGAAAACCGGGTTCCCTGGTTGGCTAACCGTTCCATATTTGGCGTGCGATACCACTCATTCAGGGGATACTGTACAGGATTCCCATTTGCGTCAGCCAGGAAAGGTACCTGAGTGTCCATCAACCCCATGTCATCCACGAGGAAAACCACAATATTAGGTTGCTGTGCCTGAGCGATCAGCGAATATCCCGATAACAAAAATAAAGATGTTATTTTATATTTCATAAATTACCAATTAGGATTTTGTGTTAGGTTTTTATTCAGTGACAGTTGTAACAATGGCAACGGAAATAAATAATCCCGATCCCTGCTAAAAGTTCGCGTATCAGCATATTGCAGGATGATGAAACCATCCGAAGTAAGAGGCTTTTCCACGGAAGGATAGACTTCCCTGTCAAGTTTAGCTCCCAGTATATCTCGCGGCAATTCTGTTTCCGCAGTTTTCCATCTGATCAGGTCTCCATAACGAAATGTTTCTCCTGCCAGTTCAACTCTGCGTTCCCTCCGAATTTCCTCACGCATGTCCAAACGGTTCGCAATGACAAATGCATTAGTCAAATCAGGCAAACAATCCGGATTCGACACGAAACGTTTGCGTAATACATTGATGGAAATATTCAAGTCGGAGTCTGAAATCGACTCATCCATTTCATAAGCAGCCTCAGCATAAATCAACAGCACCTCTGCGTAACGCATAAGCATATCATGCGTATATGAAGGAGATATGTCTGCGGCGTATTTTTTAAACATGTAACCGGTTGTCGTATTCGCAGCAAAACTCGGGATGAATGGCTGAGGCTGTGCCTGATAATCGGGGTCATAAGGCCGCCATATAGTCAACGCCATCCGCGGGTCACGATGTTCGAACTCCGTTCCTAAAGGTAAATATCCCTGAAACAGGGGTGATTTATCTATCGGCAAACCGTCGCTGCATAAAAAAGCATCTGCTAAATATTTCGTGGGAGAAAAAGAAAAGTCGAAAACCATTTGTCGCGAGCGGCCGCTACTGGGGCCGGCATCCGGTGTGTGCCGAAGTGTCATTATACTTTCGGCATTATCATTACCTGCCCTCAGGAAAAGATTTCGATAATCATCATATAACGCATATTCCCCGGAGTCAATAACCGATCTGGCTGCAGTTTTTGCCAAAGCCAGCAAGGCTTTGTATTCACCCATGTCATGAAACTTATAAAGCGTTCCAAAGTAAAGCGTCACGCGGGCTTGCAATGTCAGAGCCGCACCTCTTGTGATACGGCCAACGTCGGAAGATATAGCCGATTTTTCGGGAATGTTATCAACTGCATACTGAATATCTTCCAGTACTTTATTCAACACCTCTGCACGCGGAGTGCGCGGAGCGTAAAGTTCCGGCGAGTTCATATCCAGGGTTTTATCTACATACGGGACATCGCCGAAGCGTTGCAGCAGATACGTGTAGAAATAAGCGCGGAAAAAACAAGCTTCACCGGCATAACGACGTTTCAACTCCTCATTTATATTTGCCTTTTGATAATGTTCGAGAAAAGAATTGGCCGTACGGATTTGGGTATAGCATGTTCCCCAATAATCATCTGTATTTGCCGGAGTATAAGTACCTGAACTAATCGTATTCGGATTGCTCCCATACGTGTCGATGGACTGAAGGTCTGTCCTGAAACCACCCAGGAAGGTGGCTCTGTATATGCTGTTCAACGCCATTCGCAAATCCTGCTCCGTATTCCAGAAACTTGACGGCGATAACGTTGTCAAGGGCTCTCTGTCTAAATCGCAACTGTTCAGAAGTGCCAGGAGAAAAAAAGCAATGGAAAAAAAATGATTCCCTTTCATCGTAAATCTGTTTAAAAAGTTAAATTGACTCCAATAGAAAAATTACGCATAATAGGATACATGTATCCTCCGGTAATATTTAATTCCGGATCATACGCTTTCAGCATTTTTGTTATTTCAAATAAGTTTTCACCACTAAAGAAAATCCTTAGCCGGTTGAGGCCTATTGATTTTATCAATTTCTCATCGACGGAATATCCGAGTTGCAGGTTTTTCAGTCGGATGTAGGATGCGTCTTGTATCCAGTGATCTGAAGATTGGTAATTATACGTCGCTCCTACAATATGCCGGGGCAGCAAAGCGTCAGGATTTTCAGGCGTCCATGAATCTTTATGATGCTGGAACGAGATATTTCCATATTCAAAGACAAAAGGTGCGACCGCATTGCTTGAGAGATAAAAATCCCGCTTCCCGACACCCTGGAAAAGAGCCGAAAGATTCCATCCACGCCATTGGAGACCCAGGTTGAGACCCAAAATATACCGGGGAATGCGGTTCCCTATGTATGCCAGGTCGCCGGGAGCATTTACTTCTTTATCTCCATTTATATCCAAATACTTGATGTCTCCTGCCGTCACATTGGGATTGGCATTGATATGAGGATATGAGGCTGCTTCTTCGGTTGTCTGGAAATAGCCGGCAGTTTTATATCCAAAATATGCCCCCATGGAATAGCCTTGTGTGTATACATCCGTAGTGCCGGATCCATCACCGGGGCCGCCATACGTCGCTGAAATGTTGGTGTTTGAGTATTTCACCAGTTTATCTATCTGATCGGATATATTAAAACCGATGTTATAAGACACCTTATCCACTCTATCATTCCATGAGACAGACAATTCCCATCCTTTAGTAAATAATTCACCGTAATTCCCGGTAGGTACCTCAATGCCTATGACGCTCGGCACGGTTACCGACATGAGCATATCCTTGTTGCGTTTTGTGAAATATTCGAATGTAGAATTAAGCCGGTTTTTCAAGAAACCCGTCTCCACAGCAATATTCTGCACTTCTATCGTTTCCCATGTACGATCCTCCGACGGCAGGCGGCTATCTTGCGCCCATTGTGCCTTAGGCTCACTTCCAAACGGGTAGTAACCTCCTACGGCATATTGAGCAATATGGTCATAGAATCCCAAACCACTCTGATTGCCCATCTGTCCCCATGAGGCACGAAGCTTCAAATTGCTGAATACCTTTTGCTGCTTCATGAAATTTTCCTCCGTTATACGCCAGCCAACCGATACGGACGGGAAAACACCCCACCGGTTCCTTTTTGAGAACCGCGACGATGCATCTTCGCGCACTTGGGCTTCAAACAGATATTTCGACGCATAAGCGTAATTAAATCGTGCAAATAACGAGAACAATACCCATTGATTTGCCGGCGCACTGTTATTTATATTACTCGTCCCCAAATTAAGCGAAGGAAGGATGTTGGCCAGAATATCATCACGCGATCCTTCGAGGCTTTCGTAATCGTTTTGTTCAAATGAAACGCCCCCAAGAAAGGAAAGGTCGTGTTTGTTAAAACTCTTCTTATAATCGGTGGTAAATTGACCTATATAATAGGTTGTATTGGAAACAGACTGTGCAATCGCACTGGGATTACCCTGCCCGACGGCAACTTCCAAAAGCCCCAAAGGCCCCCATCGTTCAACCGTTCGTTTGAATATCTTTTGCCGGTCATTGCTCAAAGTAACTCCCCCCAGCAGGCTGAATTTCAATCCATCTAAAGGAGTCCAATCGAACGTAGCTACCCCGTCCGCCCGCTGTCCCTTGTCATACGCTTCGCCTCCTTCGTTAATCTGTTGCATAAGGTTGCTTTGCCGGCGATAACGTGCATAATGCCCGTTCTCATCATATATGGGCATCACCGATCCCATCTGTACAAAAAGGATATAAGGAATTGACCATTCTCCCTGAACGGTTGGCATATAGTTGCGGGTTGAACTGATGAAAGAAATCTTCGTATCCAAACTTAAATTTTTCGCAATATTAACGTTGATGTTTGACCTGATATTGATACGATCGTAATTATCGTCGGCATATTTTGAGAAAAAGCCGTCTTGTTCAAGCCAGCCTGCAGAAAACAGATATTTCAACCCGCTACTGGCTTTGGAAAGAGTTATATTGTGATTTTGCTGGGTATTATGATCCATAAACTTCCCGATCCAATCCGTATCACCCGTAAAAATCCATGCAGCGCCATTAGGAATAGAACCGGCGCTATTGGTACGGCGGGCTTCCAGGGCAGCCTCCGGATATGGCGCCGACATTTTGGCCAGGGCAAAAGCGGCATTTGCCATTTCCATATGTTCCAACCCGGTCGTAAGTTGAGGTATACGCGTCGGCGTATTATACGAGAAATTGCCTGTATATTCAATTTTCAGTTTTTCGGATTGTCCTGTCCTGGTAGTTACCAAGATCACTCCTTCGGCAGCCCTGGCTCCGTAAATCGCTGCCGAGGCAGCATCCTTAAGCACCGAAACAGATTCAATATCCGATGGATTGACCATACTTATATTGCCGGGTAAACCATCAATCAACACTAATGCACCATCTGAATTAACGGATGTGTTGCCACGTATTTTTAATGAGGCGTATTTCCCGGGTTCGCCGCTTGCAGACTGTACTGTAAGCCCCGGAACAGTGCCCTGCATGGCTTCTATCGCAGAACGGATGGGCCTGTTTTCAATCACTTTGGATGAGATGGTAGACACGGCGCCGGTTACGCTGACTTTTTTCTGTATTCCGTATCCGACCACTACGACTTCTTCCAACGTCTGCAAATCTTCCATTAATTTGATTAATAGAGGTATCCCCCTCCCTTCTGCAAGGGGCAAAACACTTATTTCCTGCGCAACATACCCTATATAGGATATTTGCAGTACCGCATCATCTTTCACGGTGAGAGAAAAATTCCCATCGACGTCTGTCACCGTTCCATTTGAAATGCCTTTCTCCGTAATGTTAGCTCCAATGATGGGTTCGCCATCTGCATCGGTAACTGTACCGGTAATGTGTTTGCCAGTCTGTTGGGTATTAGACAGGATGGATTTTTTCGACAGAATGATGTAATTGTTTTCATACTCATAGTTTAATTCATTGTCCGATAAAGCTTCACGCAGATAATTGGAAATACTTCCGGATGTTCCACTGAATGCCACTGTCTGATTTGTGTTTACTTCACTGGTACTGTATACAATCAGATAGTCTGTTTGCTTTTCAATCTCGTCGAACAACTGGGCTAAATTGAGTTGGTTAGACGAGAGTCTGATAATTGCGTTTTGTGCGTCGCTGTCGGTAGCGAATACGCTGAAAACACACACAAATAATAGAATTAGACATACTCTCATAGCTCGAAATACTGTTTTAAATTTTTCACAGTACATAATTTGTACATACAAAAGATTTTTCTTCATATCTTTGTAATGATAAAGTAAATAATAAATTGATTACACTCGTTTTTTTGTTTGCTTTTTCCTGACCGGCAAATGTTAACGGCATCTGCCGGTCTTCTTTTCATTCATTTTCATTTCACATAGGTCATACTTTTTTAAGGTTACATACTCTCAACTTAACGTGATTCTGTTCGATTCTTCATCCCGGTGGATTTTGAACCGGTGTATTTTCTGTATGATGCGGAGGATTTCCATCGCACCGTCGCGCTGGCGGAATTTACCTGTGTACCGGTAACGCAGGATTTGCGGGTTTGTTACCACAATTTCCACGTCGTAATACAATTCCAGTTTGCCGATGATCTTCTCCAGGCTCTGTCCTTTGAAAACGTAAATACCTTCTTTCCAGAGCAATTGATCTTTGTCTAAATCCTCTATGCGAAACTGCCCTTTCGCATAGTTTGCTTGTTGGTTAGGTTTGAGTAAGGTTTTGTTGGGGTTGCCGAGAGTGCGGATTTCTATCGAACCGTCAACCAGCGATGCACTCATATATTCGGCGTCAGGATAGCCGGATACATTGAACTGTGTGCCAAGCGCTGTAATTTCGAGCGATCCGGTGGCGACAATAAAGGGTTTGGACGCATCGTGGGCAACGTCGAAGAAGGCTTCACCTGTAAGGCTTACGCGGCGTTCACCTTCAAAAACAGAGGGGTAATGCAACGTCGAACCGGCATTCAGCCAAGCCGTCGAGCCGTCAGGTAAGATGATACGGGCACGCTGGCCTGCCGGGGTGTATAGTTCCTGCCGGACAACAGCCTGTTCCGTGGATTTCGGAATCGTCAACAGCGTCGTTTGCCACGTAATGAAAATCAGCAGTGCGACAGCGGCAGCATAACTCGCCACGCGTCCGCCCATGCGGAACAGCTTTGTGCGGCGGCGTAATCGCATGAAACACCTGTACTGCCTCTCGCCTTCGGCTTGTCCGGCATCATCAGCCGAGAATAAAAACACGCCGCGTACATTCTGTACCTCCAGCAATTCTTCACGCAAAGCAATGTTCACTTCCGACTCCCTAAGCAAACGGATCCGTTCGTCTTCGGACAGTTCACCGTCAAAATATTTTATTATTCTTTCGTCCATATTACTATAAAAACGGATGACTATCAAAAATCCCCCAAAAGAATGGACGTTTTTCGCTATATTTTTACAGCAGAAACATCATCAGCGTGAAATATGGTTTAAGCGCCTCGCGCATTTTCCGGTAAGCAATGGTCAGTTGATTTTCTATTGTTTTGGGTGAAACGCCCAGTTCCGCGGCAAT
The DNA here is from genome assembly GCA_031263685.1 of Dysgonamonadaceae bacterium. GTDB lineage: Bacteria > Bacteroidota > Bacteroidia > Bacteroidales > Azobacteroidaceae > JAISFI01. Next base: position 8,244 of record JAISFI010000192.1, read on the forward strand.
GCTTTTCTGTCGCATGCCCTCCAGTTTATGCTTGATGAAAATTATGCGGCACCGTTCGGGCAATGTGGCGAGTGCGTTTTCCAGGATTTCCGCCACTGTATTTTCGTCTAAAAAGCCGTCGTCGAGCATCTCCAGCGAATCGAATTTCATGCGCAGCGTCAGTTCATACTCTTCCTGTATGCGGATCGCCGCTTCCTTTTTGGCCATCCGGTGGCGCAAGACGTCAATACATCTGTTTTTAAGCGACACGAAAAGGTATGCCGTGAGATTTACATGCCCCTGCAGCGAGTCATATTTTTCGTACAAATCGACAAAAACATCCTGTACGACGTCGTTTGCATCATCTTTAGACAGAAGATATTCGTTTGCAAACGCCGTCGTTCGGGAGTACCAATGCGTATAAAATTCTTTGAATGTCATCTCGTGGACAAAAATACAGGATAAAAATGAGTTTTCAGGTAACAATACCCACACAAAACAGCCTCCTCTCATCTCTTTTTTTTACCTCTTCTTTCAGCTTTCAGCCGGCTTGTAACTACTTGTGTATAAACGCCGATAGCTGAAAGGACGACGTTTCAGCCTGCTTTCAGCCGGAAATTATGGGGTGGCGGAAGAGTGAGCGTCTCTCAAAAAAAAAGCATTGCGACGTCTTCAGTCAAACATCGCGATGTCTTTGGAAAAGCATCGCGATGTTGTTGCCAAAGCATTGGGAAGAGTTTTTTATTTCATCGCGAAGACTTTTTTTTACCTTCATGAAATGTTAAAAAAACCATTATAGTGTCTTCAGTAAACCATTATAGTGGTTTACTAAAGACATCATAGTGTTTTTCTAAAGACACTATACTGTTTTGCCGGAGACACTATACTGGTTTTTTTTCTTTGCCAACTTTCCGGCTGAAAGCAGGCTGAAACGTCGTCCTTTCAGCTATCGGCGTTTATACACAAGTAGTTATAAGCCGGCTGAAAGCTGAAAGAAGAGGTAAAAAAAATACCTGTATAGGGGGGGGATTCAACCGGATGGAATGAATATTTAAAACTCAATACCGGAACCGTCGGTCTC
>JAISFI010000360.1 GCA_031263685.1 Dysgonamonadaceae bacterium
AAATTTTACGGTCGGCGAGAATGGCGTTCCGCAACGGCTACAGTTATCGCCGGATTGTACTTGCTTGCCGCAACTTCCACAGAAAGCGCTGCCGGCAACTAACGGCATATTGCAGTGGGGACATAAACCATCCTGGGCTTGTAACGGCGTATTGCAGCTTATACATCGTTTTGCTTTTTCATCATTGTCGGTTCCGCATTTCGGGCAGGCATTATAGGGGTCGCCGCAATATGGGCAAAAACGGTGTGTGTTTGGGTACTTCCGGGCACAGTTGGAACAGTAGACTTCGCGAATCTGCTGTTCGGGTTGAACGGGTTGTCCATGAAAACCCTGGTTGTTTCCGCCAAAAGCGGGTTGGTTATATTGCGGCTGCATCATTCCTGCACCTGCGCCGCCACCGCCTATTCCGCCCATCATATTCATTGCCATCAAGCCGCCGATAAGTCCGCCGCTGCTGTTTCCCAGTCCGTCCACCGCATTGTTTGCGACATCAAACATTTTTTCCTGTTGCCAGGTATGGCCGGTAATTGACATCGCGCTTTGTTGCGATATGGCTTTCAACACCTGCCGGCCTTCGTCGGTAGATTTGTCAATCTCAATGCTTGTAATATAAAATTGCGTCAAATCTAAGCCTAAATTATCCCAGAAGGGCAGCATCGTTCCTTTCAAATATTCTGAAAGGTGGTCTAAATAAGCCGAGATCTGCTTAAATCCGATTCGATGCTTGAGCATGTACTGCAGGATTGTAGATTTTGTTTTTGTAGAAAATTCTCCCAAAAACTGGTCGGTCAAGTCTTCCTGGGTAAATTCGTTTTTTGTCCCGACGATTTTAATCAAAAATTTCTCCGCATCTTTAACTTTCAATCCATAGCGTCCTTTCGATACCAGTGGAAGTTGCGTGTTGTAATCAGCGTCGTGAATGGACATGCTGTCGGTTATCCAGTCAATGTTGTAGGGTTGCAGTTTATTGACAAACCATACTTCGGCCGTAAACGGGTTTTTCCCGCCAAAAGGGATACCGAATAAATTTCTTATAATCGGTATGTTTTCGGTATTCAGCGTATGTTTTCCGGGGCCGAATTTCCCGATGATTTGCCCTTTGGAAAACAGAACCGCCTCTTGCGATTCCTGCACGATAAGTTGGGTAGAAGTACTTAAATTAGTTTCGGGGAAACGATAAGCATAAATCGTTTGATTCCCTTGAGGCGCCCACCTGACTAAATCTATTATTGCCATATATAAATCTGTTTTTTTGAATAATCTGTAATGAAAACACTATTTATCAATAGGCCGTAAAGGTCTGATTAATTTTTGAAATAAAAAAGAAAAACGACTAAAAAAATAGTTAGTCAGGGTAGTTTTTGAATTTCTGCCTTTTATCCTCAAACGGAACAGGTTTGCAAAAACAACAATTATACGGTGCGCAGACAGGCGCGGTATAGAGACGCGAAGCATCGCGTGTCAGCCTGCAATGAACAAAACGATCCCGCGTGAAGTATAATCTATTTCACCATGTTTGTTAAATCAATATTTTTCACGTAAGTTTGCGCGAAAAAAAACATAAATATGTCCGATAAAGAAACGGAGATACCGGCTTCCATACATTATATAAATATAGACGAATACGATTATTCGCTGCCGGACGAACGTATCGCCAAATTTCCACTCGACGAGCGCGATAAATCAAAATTGCTGATATACAGAAATGGCAGCATAAGTGAGAGTGTTTTCAACCGGTTGCCGGATTTTCTGCCGGAAAAATCGTTAGTGGTATTCAACAACACGCGCGTAATCCGTGCCAGACTGATATTTGCAAAAGAAACGGGCGCACAGATAGAAGTTTTCTGCCTCGAGCCGGAAGAACCGCGCGATTATGCAATGAATTTTCAATCGTGCGGGCAGTGTCGCTGGACGTGCCTTGTCGGCAACCTCAAACGTTGGAAAAGCGGTACGCTGAAACGTACGTTAATAATTGACAATACGGAAATAGCGTTAACCGTCGAACGTAAACAATCGCATGGCCATACGCACAGTATACTGTTCCGGTGGGAAAGCCTGACGCCGGCGGACGCCGGACGGCAAAACGACCGGCAGCACCGCATGAATATGAAAACGCCGTACACTTTTGCAGAAATACTGGATGCTGCCGGCGTGCTCCCTATCCCACCCTACCTGCATCGCGAGACCGTGCCGTCCGACGCGCAAACATACCAGACGGTCTATTCGAAAGTCAAAGGCTCGGTTGCCGCACCGACGGCAGGACTGCATTTCACCCCCGAAATACTGGAAACGCTCGACAACAAAGGATTCGTCAGGGAAGAAGTGACGCTGCACGTAGGAGCCGGGACATTCAAGCCCGTACAGACAAACACGATAGGCGAACACGAGATGCACACCGAATTTATCTCGGTAAACCGCCGAACCGTCGCAAACCTGCTCGCCCATACCGGTCGGATAACAGCTGTCGGGACAACGTCGGTACGCACGCTCGAAAGCCTGTATTACGCAGGCGTCGCGCTCGAAACCAATCCCGGCGCGACACCGGAAATGCTCTCCGTAAAGCAATGGACGCCGTACCGGAATGAGATCCCGCAGATATCTACGGAAAACGCGCTTAAAAACATCATCAATTATCTTGATAAAAACAACCTCGAACGGCTTATCACCTCCACACAGATAATCATCGTACCCGGCTACAAATTTCATATCGTAAACAATATGATAACCAACTTCCACCAACCCCAAAGCACCCTCCTGCTACTCGTTTCCGCTTTCGTAAAAGGCGACTGGAAAAAGATTTACGACTACGCGCTCAATCACGGTTTCAGATTTTTAAGCTACGGCGACAGCTCCTTCCTGACCTCGGAAGACAGTTATACCTGCGCGCAGCCCGGACAATTTCGTACGGAAGAATACCGCTAAAACAGCAGCATGAAGGTCGACAGAACAGTTACTACGATAATAAATGTACGATAGCTCTTTTCGGGGACTTTTTTAACAAAAACGATACCGGCGATTGCGCCTGCCACCATAAAAGGAATGCTCATGGCATTTAACAAAATGGTAGTAACCGAAATATTATCCCAGACAAAGATCTGCAACGGCAACTTCAAATAATTAACCAGCAGAAAAAACCAGGCGCTGGTACCGACGAAGCTGTACTTCGGCAAGCGCATCGACAAGAGATAGACCGACATCACAGGGCCAGCGGCATTCCCAATCATCGTCGTAAACCCGCCCATCAACCCGAACAACGGAGCATACCACCACGACGTGAACATCTTCGCATCCTTTTTCTTCTTCTCCATCCACAACATCACGGCGATGCCCGTAAATATACAGAAAGCCATCAATAGCCTGAATTCATCGGCCGGGATAAGTTTATCGACCGCTATTGCAACAAAAAAACCAACAACCGCAGCCGGTAACAGTTTAAATACATATTTCCATTCGGCCATGCGCCGATAATAAAAAACAGCTATCAAATCCGAAAAGCAAAGCATCGGCAGGATAAGGCCGGTAGACGGTTTAGCGCCGAAATTAATAGCCATAAACGGAATAGCCAGCAAAGTAATACCCTGAATACCTGTTTTTGACATGCCGATTAACAGGGCACACATAAAAAGCAGCACCCAGTCGTACGTCGTATTCATCCACAGCGAAAAATCAATCATCCCAGTCAATCATTAAAAAACGGTTGCAAAAATAACAAATTTACATGAATTGC
>JAISFI010000361.1 GCA_031263685.1 Dysgonamonadaceae bacterium
CAAACGCCTGCCGAAGCTGAAAGTTATGGCAGCAGTTACATCGCTCCACAACAGTCTTTCGTAGTGCTGAGAAATGGTTCAAGCAATGTTTCCACCTTGCGTTTCACGCCGGAGATGTCCGTAGCAAACGTTGGAAACGGTTTGCGTAGCGTCACCGCCGCCCAGCCTCCTCGCCTGCAACTGAAGGTTTACAGACACAACGTGCTGCAAAGCGAAGCGGAAATCCGTTATCAACCCGGAGCTTCCAACGGATTTGAAGATACTTCCGATGCCTGGACGCTGTTTGCAGAGGACGTCAAAAAGACCGCCGTCCTCTACAGTCTGGTAGATAATGCCGCTGCTTCCATCAATACCCTCGGCAGCCTGAATGAAGACATCGCCTTAGGCATCCGCACAAGTGAACCCGACGAATTGAAATTCGAGATTACCGGCGCCGAAAGCTTTGACGGAGATGTTTACCTGATAGATGTCGCCAACGGCGGACAGGCCATCCAACTGGGAACTTCCACAGAATATGCTTTCAACAATACGACAGGCGATATTACCGACCGCTTCTATATCCGTATACTGGGCACAAATACAGGCATCAATGATGAAACCACCGCTCATGACATCCTGATTTATCAGGAAAACAGTGTTTTATATGTGAAAAGTGATTTGAGTGATCCATTGCTCGGCGTCTCGCTGTTTGACTCTCAAGGTCGGCTGCTCGTGCAGCATACAGCAGGTACGCCGGGCATGGCATCGGACACGTCCTGCGCGTTGCCTATACCTGGCGAGGAACGGATGGTTACAGTGAAAGTCGTTTCGGAGAAATCGCAGACAGTCAGGAAATTATTTATCAAATAAACTGTTTAGCCGACTGCCATGCCCGTCATTGCGAGACCGCAGACCAAAGTAATCTATGTACAAAAAGTGGATTGCTTTGGCCTGCGGCCTCGCAATGCCGCACGCGCAGTTTTGCAAATTGAGAGATGTTGTTGTATTGGCTATTTGAATCTGCAGTAAAAAAAATATTTGATTTAAATTGATTTATTACATTTTTTTTTCATACCTTCGCGGCCGATAGGGTGTAATTGTAAATTTAATCTATTTAACTCATACGGGTTATCTAATCAATTTAATTAAACAACATAAAAATGAAGCAACGAAAATTTCTTAAAAGGTTACTGCTTTTTTTATTTACAGTAGCCGTTTTCAGTTCTTGTGTAGACAAGAATTACGAATTGAGTAACATTTCCGATGAAGGATCGTTCGCTCCAAGTGCGCCGTTACCGCTTGGATCTCTACAAAAAACGGTCATAGACCTGTTATCGGATTATGGCGTCGGCCAAAAAGGGATAATTGTTTCTACGGACGATTCAATATACATTGCGTATACGGATACATTCCAATTTTCGTCCAATAACGACAGCATGTTGCCGGTTTTGGATGTCTCGTTTCCGATAAATTTCATATCGAATGCGATGACGAATCATGAATTTACTTTCGATATCGACATTCCCCTCGATAGCTGGTCGGATGCCTTAGATAGCGTCCAATTAATCAATTCGGAAGTGACAATTCTGGTAAATGAGTCCAAGTTAAGCACCAACGCCCAATTTGAATTATCATTTCCCAATGGCCTCGAATTTGAGGAAGAAAACGCCGGTATTGAAATTCCGGCGGGAGCGAGGAATGACAATCATGTTCTCAAATTGAAAGATCATTCCATCTTCAAACTGGAGAAACAACAACAAGATAAATACCTGTTGAGGATATCGGCTCAGTTAAAGGTTGACCCCAGCGAAATATTAACCCTTTGGAACAACGTAGATTTAACCATCTCATTCAGTAAATTCGATATGGAAATTGCGTGGGGCAAATTTAATAATGTTACTTTCGAGCCGATAAACGGAGATGCTAATGTCGGCGTTTTCAATGGCTTGGAAGAAAGCGGAAGCTTGTTAAGTTTTTCAAATCCGACGCTTGTCTGTAATGTATTCAATTATATAGGAGTGCCGGGAACTTTCAAGATAGATTCCCTCCAGACATACTCGGAATCGGAAGGATACGATGAGGTCAGTGAGGCAGAATTTGAAGGCGGTAAGAAAAACTATGAAAAAGAATTAATGGCTGCACCGAGTCCGAATCAACCATCGGCGCCGACAAGCATAACCTTTGACAGAAACAACGGATCAATCGATCGCCTGTTTTTTCAAGATAAGCATCCCAACCATATCAAATATAATTTCTCTTTCGATGTCGGGGACGATCCGGGCTTTTTGATCCTGAAAGACAATAAATATATTGACGTCGTTGTGGAAGCCCGTTTGCCGCTTTCTTTCAACAGTGGCACCCAACTCAACAACCGAGATACTTTAAACATGGATTTATCCGGAAACAGTGCAATTAAAAATGTAGAGGATCTCATTTTTTGGATTGATTACGAAAACCGTTTTGGGGTAAATATCGGGCTTGACATCCGCTTTTTGGACGAAAACAGGAGAGAGCTTGAAAGCCTTTCCAATGTGTATGAAATCAAATCTGCAGATGCGAGGAGAAATACAGCCGACGATCAACCGAAGCTGGGAAAAATTGAGATCAAGTTTGATAAAAATCAATTGAGCGACCTTAAAAAAACACACTATATTGTGCTGGCAACCACCGCGACAACCACTTCCGGAATAGAGGTCAGCATACATCCGAAGGACTATCTCAAACTAACATTCTCTTTTTACGTTGGAGCTGAAATATAGTTTTAATTTATATATCAAGAAATTACATTATGATACGAAAATATATCAAATACAGTACAGTTCTCTCTGTAACTTTATTCCTGGCACTTGCCGTGCAGGCGCAAGTGAGTACCCTTTATTTCATGAAAAATGCTTCGACGCGACATGAGATGAATCCGGCTTACCAGCCGATTTCCAATCTATATATTGATTTGCCCATTATACCTTCGCTTATGCTGAGTGCAGGAACTAATTCGCTATCGTTGAACGATTTTATTTATCCGGTACGCCAACCGAATGGTTCTTACAAGACCGTCTGGTTTAAACACTCTCAACAAGGTATTGATGATTTTTACAACCAACTGAAAGATGTTACCCGTATGCATCTCGAGCAGGATTTTGGACTGCTTTCTGTTGGACTCAGGTATCAGCAAGCCTACTTCACGTTGGGCGTTAAGCAGCGTTTCTTCAGCGCCATCTCCTTTCCCAAAGATATGTTCACCTTGCCGTTGAAAGGCTCTGGGCCGGAGGGTGCCGAGTTTAATTTGGACGATTTGGCTTTCAATGCAAGTACCTATACAGAAATAGCGTTAGGCTATTCCAGAGAAATCGACAGTCGCTTAACGGTAGGGGGAAAAGTAAAACTCCTGCTCGGACAATTCAACAGTTCGATGAAAACCGAAAATTTCCGGATAAATACTTCCCGCGAAAGATGGGACATAGATTTTAATGCGAAAGTAAACATAACGCTTCCGTCTGCTCAATATATCGAGAAAGAAAGCGAGCAAAAAATTCATAAAATTGACTTTCCTGATGCCACATTCTCCGACTATCTTTCTCCGCAAGGAGTGGGCGCTGCTCTCGACTTGGGAGCTACCTACAAATTACTGGATAACCGCCTCACGCTTTCGGCATCCGTTCTGGACTTGGGTTTCATTCGATGGAGCAAAAAAGGCACCGCCAATTTGCCCATAGAAGCAGGCTTCTACTACGACGGATTAAAATTGGAAGAGCGTGACGGCAAAATCACAGACGACAAAGGAAATACCAATTGGTTTGACGATTATTTCGATAGCTTGGGCGACAGTGTTCAATACACGACTTCGCACAATGCTTACACCACTTCCGTTGCTTCCAAAATCCTGATAGGAGGGGAATACTCCATCATGGACGAGAAAATGACGTTCGGACTGCTTTCCAAAAACATGTTTACCGGTCAAGCTTTTTTCGCTGAAATAACGGCTTCGGCCAACTATTTTCCCGTTGACTGGTTTGATGCTTCTCTCAGCTATTCGTTGATCAATGGACGTAGCGCCATCGGTTTGGGTCTCGGCACTCAGTTCGGACCTTTCAACTTCTTTATTGCCAGCGACTATGCACTGACTCGTCTCACGAAAGAGTTCGTTCCTTCTCATCTAAGGGCAGCGAATTTCCAGTTGGGCGGTATATTGACTTTCGGACGGCAACAGAAGAAGAGTCTGCCGCCGTCACTGCAGGAAGAAGAATGATTCGTTTTATTCCCATTCGATAGTCGATGGCGGTTTGGAGCTGATGTCGTACACCACGCGATTCACTCCACGCACCTTGTTAATGATCTCGTTCGAGATTTTCGACAAAAAGTCGTAAGGCAAGTGCGCCCAATCGGCCGTCATTGCATCGGTGGACGTTACCGCTCTGAGAGCGACAGCGTTTTCGTATGTTCTTTCATCGCCCATTACGCCCACCGATTGTATTGGCAGGAGGATAACGCCAGCTTGCCAAACTTGATGATACAGTCCCCACGAACGCAGTCCCTGGATGAAAATATCGTCGGCATCTTGCAGGATACGCACCTTTTCCGGTGTGATTTCTCCCAGGATACGCACGCCCAATCCGGGGCCAGGGAAGGGGTGACGCTCAATCAGATGCGGCATCATGCCCAATTCTTTGCCTACGCGCCGCACTTCGTCTTTGAATAACAGGCGAAGTGGCTCGACCAACTTCAGTTGCATCTTTTCGGGAAGTCCGCCGACATTGTGATGCGATTTGATAACCGTTCCCGTGATGGAAAGCGATTCTATAATATCCGGGTAGATGGTGCCCTGTCCCAACCATTTCACCTCTTGCAACTTTTTCGCTTCTTCGTCGAAGACGTCGATAAAACCTTTGCCGATGATTTTTCTTTTCTTTTCAGGCTCTTTAACTCCTTCCAATGCTTTGTAAAAGCGGTCTTTGGCGTCGATGCCGATGACGTGTAATCCCAGATGTTCGTAATCTTTAAGCACGCGCTCAAATTCGTTTTTGCGCAGCAAACCATTATCTACGAAAATGCAGGTGAGGCGGTTGCCGATTGCCTTATGGAGCAGCATGGCCGTTACCGACGAATCTACGCCGCCGGAAAGTGCGAGAATAACCTTGTCGTTGCCCAATTGTTCTTGCAAGGCTTTGACTGTTGTCTGAATAAATGAGGCAGGACTCCAGTCTTTTTTACATCCGCAGATATGCAGGAAATTATCCAGTATCAAAGCGCCCTGCTCCGTGTGATACACTTCCGGATGAAACTGTACGCCCCAGGTCGCTTCTCCCTGTATCTGGTATGCGGCGGCTTCCACGTCTTTTGTTTCGGCGATGATTTCGAAGTTTTTGGGCAATACGGTGATGGTGTCTCCGTGTGACATCCAGACTTGGGAGTTTACCGAAATCCCTTTCAACAGGGAATCGCTTTCGTTGAGCGATGACAGATTCGCCCGTCCGTATTCCCGTGAATCTCCTTTTTCCACTTTTCCGCCGGACGAAAAAGCCAACAATTGTGCTCCATAACAAATCCCCAATACCGGATATTTTTTACGGATAGGGGAGAGGTCTACCCGAAAGGCGTCTTGATCATTGACGGAAAAGGGACTGCCGGAAAGGATCACGCCTTTAATATTTTCGTCTCCTTCGGGAAATTTATTATAGGGAAGTATTTCACAATAAGTATTTAATTCCCGTATTCTACGCCCGATCAGTTGTGTGGTTTGAGAACCGAAATCTAAAATGATAATTTTTTCCATGATGAATGTCTGAGAAATTTGTCCGCAAAAGTACGTGAAATTTTCCAATTACAGAGAAGAAGAACTAAAAACTAAGAATTAAAAACTAAAAGTTGGCTGGCGCCCTTTCAGATTTGCAAGAATATTTGCCAAAGGCAGCGAACTTTGAGTATCTGTGCGCTTCACCACCGGAAACCCTAAACCGGTTTCGGCGGTATTATTGCTCACGGGCTAAATGTACTTTTTGCATCTCAACGGTTTGCCATTTCCATATTTATTATCCTCCTATCATTACCGTTGGGCAACCGGTTGCAATATTTCCGCCGTGAGCGCAGATATCGCCCATTCGCGCTGCCGGTTTTCCACATATCAATACCGTTGCCGAGCCTTTTATAATCGTGTCGGGCGGTCCAACGCAGACACAACTGTCGCCCAGCACGGCGGCAGGTAGTCCGCCTATCATTACGGTGGGCGCTCCCGGCCCAATTATCGGCCCGCCAATGTGCGATATCGGCGTGGGGAATGACGGAGTCTGCATCGGGCAGACGTGCATATCTGCTATTCTTGCTGCA
>JAISFI010000370.1 GCA_031263685.1 Dysgonamonadaceae bacterium
CCGATTTTTCGGCAGCGATAGAAAGCCCTAAACAGGTAAACAAGATTCTTAATAATCTTGTAACAGAGGGTGTTATCCGTAAATTATCTAAAGGTCGTTTCTATAAACCTCAGATAAGCAAATTTGGAGAACTTCCTCCTGATACCTATCAAACCGTAAAGGATTTGCTCGAAAAGAACGGCAAAATTGTCGGCTACTTGACGGGGTATTCCATTTTCAACAAGTTCGGACTGACAACACAAGTGCCTGTAATATTGCAAATTGCCGTCGGAAAAGAGAAAAAGCCGGTTATTCGTGGCAATTATCGCATTCGTTTTATCATTCGGCAAAATACGATTACAAAAGCGAATGTTCCTGTGTTACAGTTGTTGGATTGCCTGTGTTTTTTCAAAAGTATTCCCGATGCGATGCCTGATGAAATTTGTCGGCGTTTATTAATCTTGTTCAAACAACTCACTCAGGAACAAATCAATACGGCGAAACGCTTGGCACTAAAATATCCACCGGCAACCATTGCACTTTTGGGTGCAATTCTCGAAACCAACAACGAAAAAGAGGATGTAAGCACGCTTTACAAGGCATTAAATCACCAATCGGCATACAAATTAGATATTTCAAGCGAAATTTTATTCAATCAAAAAAAATGGCATATCAAATGAATTTGCACGCAAATACGGCGGATTTTACCGCGCTAAAAAATGTGTTACAGATTTAACCCTGCAAACTGCATCAAATTCATATTTGCCGCGCTTCGCGCAACTTTTAGTTTTTAGTTTTTAGTTCTTAGTTCTTTAACTTCTTTCCATTCGCTTGGTGTTTTGCCAGTTTGTTTCTTGAAGCATTTCGAGAAATAGTTCGGGTCGGCAAATCCCGTTGCATAAGCCGTATCCGAGATATTGTCGCCTTGCAGCAGCAACTCTTTGGCGCGGTCGATACGGATGTTGCGGATGTAATCGCCAATCGACATGTCGAGCATGCTCTTGAGCTTGACATGCAACATCGTGCGACTGATGCCTACTGTCCGAATGATGTCATTCACGCAAAAATCTTCGTTCGAGATGTTGTTGTCCACACATTTTTTTATGTCGTTAAGCAGTTTTTCGTCGTATTTGTTCTGTGCGATGACGCCGATATTTGCCGTAACCGACTCCTTGAACTGGCGGCGGTTATTGTCGCGGGTGTTGAGCAGATTTTTGACTAACAAGAGCAGGGACGGCGGATTAAACGGTTTTTCGATGTATGCGTCGGCGCCCAACTCGTAGCCTCTTAGCACATTTTCTTCCCCTGTTTTTGCCGTAAGCAGCACCACCGGAATGTGCGAAGTGAGTAAGTTCGATTTTATTCGCCGGCAAAGCTCGAAGCCATCCATCCCGGGCATCATAATATCCGAAATCAGGAGGTCGGGCAAGACTTTTTCCACACTCTCAAGGGCTTCAATGCCGTTTTTTGCTGTGCAAACTTCGTATTTTTCCTCGAATATGCCGGCGAGAAATTGCAATACCTTTCCATTATCTTCTACAATCAGGATTTTATTCTTCGTCGAATTTCCGGCTATATTTTTCGGAAGCAGTTGCAACTGTTCTTCCGAAATGATGCTCGAATAGTTGTATTTTTTCTTGAGATACAACTGGTCGGCGCGAAGTTCGATGCGGTTTTTGAGCGGAAATGCGCCGGACGATACATCCAGCAAAACGGTAAATGTACTGCCTTTGCCGGGTTCGCTTTCGAGATAAATCTCGCCTTTGTGCTGTTGAACCAAACCTTTGGTTATGGTCAGTCCGATACCCCAACCCGGACGTTTCGACGGGAGGACGTCGTTTGCCTGATAGTAAGCATTGAAAATTTTTTCCTTATTTTCCTCCGAAATGCCTGCGCCTGTGTCCGAAACGGCAATTTTCAGCAGCAGGCTCCCGTTTTCGCCGTCGGTAATGGCGGCGTGAAGCTTGACTTTCCCGCCTTGCGGCGTATATTTAAATGCATTGGATAACAGATTGTTAATCACTTTTTCGACAATCGACAGGCTAAACCAGACTTCTTCTTCGAGATTTTCGATTTCTACCGTAAAATCGACTTCGTCCTCACACGCCAAAGCCTGAAAACGGTTGCAAATCTCCTGTATAAAATCCAGCGGGTTCCCTTTTTGCAGTTTTATTTGCAACTGATTGGCTTCCAGTTTATTGAAATCAATCAACTCTTTTACCAGATTCATCAGGCTGTTTGAGTTTTTAAGTACAAGGTCGAGGTTTCGCCTGGTTTTTTCATTCACATCGGGTTCGCTAAGCATTTGACGTACAGGCGCCATTATCAGCGTGAGCGGCATTTTCAACTCGTGAGAAATATTCGTGAAAAAATCGTGTTTTAAGCGGTTCATTTCTTCCAGTTTTTCTTTTTCCAGCATATTCACGCGAATTTCGTTCTTTTCTTTCAAGCGGTGGTAATAAAATTTTAAAATGAAATGAATCAGTGTTATCGCAATAAGAACGTACAATATCAGCGCATATATTGAAGCGTAAAACGGCGGATGGACAACTATTTCGATTTGCCGGATACTCGTGTTTTTGGACAGTGCGGCTCTCACTTTGAAAATGTATTTACCCGCCGGAAGCCGGGAAAATACAATCTGCCGCTGGGTTCCGACATGTTGCCAGTCGGAATTTAAGCCTTCCATTTTAACGGCATAATTGATTTCCTGACTGTGTCCGAGCGCAATTCCGGCATATTCGATGCGCACAAACCGCGCCTGGGTATGGTTCAGTTCGATGCGCGAAGTATTATCAAGCGCCGTTGTCAGCGGGGAATTGTGCGCGTTGGGACGCATCGTTTCGTTGCCGATAATCAGGCGGGAAAGAATTATATTCGGAATATCAATTTCCTGATGGATATTGCGCGGGTCGAACGAAATCATTCCATGCACCGTACCCAGAAAAATAGTTCCGTCTTCTGCTTTGTACGCCGAAACATAGTTGAAATTGTTTGTCGGTAAGCCGTTTTCAATCGTGTATTTTTGAATTTCAGCCGTTGCCGGATTATAGCAGAAAAGACCATTGTTGGTTGTTATCCATACAGTTCCATTGTCATCTTCAAGCAAGGCGCAAATGCATTGCTCGCGAATAAGTCCTTCGCGCCGGAACGAGCGAAAATCGTCTGTGGCAACACGGTATTCGTACAGTCCGCCGTTGTTTGTACCTACCCAAATGCGGTTTTCAGAATCAACCAGCACGGATGTTACAAAATTGTCGGACAGCGCATTGGCTTCTTTCCGTACATTCCAGTTACGGGCGACATTCTGTTCGCTGTTGAAAAAAATCAATCCGCTTGTCCGGCTTCCTATCCAAAAATTCCCGTCGCAATCTTGGGCGATATGATAAATAAAAGCGTCTTTAAGCAAGTCATTTTCAACACGTTCTATTTCCCCTGTCTTTTTATTAAGGAAACACAAGCCGGACGATGTACCCATCCAGATGGTTTTGTTTTTATCCTGAAACAGGCAAAAAATACAGTTGTCGGGTAAAACGCTGTTGTCGCTGTTGAAAAGGCTGAATTGTTTGGTTTTCAGGTTGTAGCGTGTCAGTCCGCCCCAAAAGGTGCCAATCCACAAGTTGCGTTCGTCGTCAATCAGGAGCGAATGAATATTGTCGGATTTAATCAGCGGATGTGTGAGGCGGGTGAAGTCGCCGGTTTGTTTGTCGAATTTGTGCAGTCCGCCGTCCTCCGTAGTAATCCAGAGGCTGTTATTGCCTTCATTTCCAATAATCTGCCGTACCGCCTTCCCGCGAAGTTCCGTTTCGTTATCGCCCGCATCGTAGTAAGTAAATTGCTCGAAATCGTAATATAAGACATTTACGCCGCCAAAATAACTTCCCGCCCACATATTCCCGCTCCGGTCGCAGACAATGGAATAGATTGCGTTGTCGTTCAGACCGAAACGGTTGCTTAAATCCTGCTGGATATTGCGGAAATGACCGTCGCTTTGCAAAACCGAAATGCCTTTTTCCGTTCCGAACCAAATCCGTCCGTGCGGGTCGCCCATAATGCTGCGAATCAGGCGGCTGGGGAGACCGGCAACATCGGTATAAAAGCGTACTTCGGACGTTTGCGGGTGGTAACTCAAAATACCGTTTCCGTTTTTCCCAATCCAGATAACATCGTTCAAATCAATAAACAGCGTATTCACATGGTCGTTGCCGGTATGCGATTTGCCCGGCGACAGGATGTTTACAACTTTCGATTCCGAAAAGTCGGAGTTATAGCCCGTCAAACCGGCATTGCCGCCTATCCAGAGCCAGTTATTACGGTCCACGTGCAAGGTATTGGTTCCCGTTATATTTTTGCGTTCGGGAGACGGTATTTCCACCGGCAGAAATTCATCCTGCTGTTCGCGGTAATAATACAACATTCCGGCGCTGCAAAATAAGGTCGATTCGTTATTCTGCGCAAACGAAGTCACCTGCGCCGCCGGAGCCGGATATTGCACGAAAGCATCCTGATTGGGAAGGTAGCGGCATACACCGTTTTCGGTTCCTATCCAAATCCTTTTTTGCCTGTCCTGGAAAATGGAATGTATAAAGTTATGATTCAGGCTGTTTGAGTCGTTTGTACTGTACTGGTAAATCTTGATTTCATAACCGTCGTAACGGCAAAGCCCGTTTTTAGTGCCAAACCACATCAAACCGGAGTTGTCTTGCATGATGCAGGTTACATGGTTATGAACCAATCCATTATCCGTTGTAATATGGGAAAATCGGAAATTCAGCGTTTCGGCGGAAAAAACCGCCGGAACGGGCAACAAAAGTAAACAAAGAATTGTGCGGAATAACATGGAAAAAATTTAGGTTTTAATGCATAATAAAACAATTTGCTCTCCGGTTTCTGACGAAAACCAAACTGTAAATATATAAAAAATTATTATGGAAAAATGCAGGCTCTGTGCCGTTAGGCACAATATGTTGGTAGAAAATACGGGCTCTCATCTTTCCCTCCGCTCGGCGAAGGCTCTGCCTTCGTCGGGTTAAAAGCAAGCGTCCACGCTTGCGACAGCAAAGTATACGATGCAAGGCTGGAGCCTTGCTTTTAGCCCGACGAAGGCAGAGCCTTCGCCGAGCAGAGGCATGCCCCCTTGTCAATATCGCCCTTAACCTGCTGACTACGGAGCTACGACTACACTCACTTCAACCGTCGATTCGCAGGAAAGCTTATCGTTGGAAGCGACGGTATTTTTCAGCGTGTACGTGACCGGTTGAGCGAAATTATTGGCTGTAAGTCCGGATACCTGAGCCGTTTCGTTCACCGTAACATCCTGTGCATCCGCCGATGCAAATGTAGCCACCAGTGCGCCTGTATCCGTACCGGCAGGCAGGGTAACGGTAATATGCGTTTTATTAAAATTAAAATCATCGTATTTTACCGTTCCTTCCATGCCGTTTATGCTGAACGATTCAAAAACCGGATAATTGACTGTCAGCAAATTATACGATTTTTCGTTTCCGCTGCCGGCGCGAATTTTAAGGCTAAGCGGCTGAGTCAGATTATAGTTCGCCGTTGCAGCGTATTCCGTATCATTCATCCAAAGATTCGCCGATTCGGAAACAGGCGTAATATCAATCCGCTGCTTTGTCAAATTTACGGCGATGTCGCGATTGTTCAGCCGGATTTTATACGGCACGGCAAATAAAATGACTTCATCCACCATATCGCCTTGAATTTCCTTCATATACGTGTCGCGCTTCAAAGAGATGACGCTCAATCCGGTGCGCGTATCGTTTACAGTAATCGCTGCTTCCGCTTTCGATTCCAGCAGTTGGTTTCCCTCTTTGTCGTAGTTGGTTGCAAGCAGCGCTATTTTGTAATTGCCGGGTTTTTTATACGAATAAGTCAAAATACCCTTGCTCATGGTCAAGCCGCTGTTGCTTTGTTCGCGCAAATCATAATCGTGCCCTTCATCGCCGGTAAAGACGGCTATCTGTTTGGCGTCCGAACCGGTAAAGGTAAATGTTACAGTTTGATTCACGGAAACTTCCGTATCCGATACTTCAAACGATGCCCGGGGCATGCTTACTTCTTCCTCTTCGCAGGAGGCAAACATCAAACAGGCAATGAGAATTATTAAATTTTGTATCTTCATGTTCTTGTATTTTTTTGATTTCCAATTTTGTTATCAATATCCGGGATTTTGCGAAACGACTCCGTTTGTAATGTCGATTTCGTTTTGCGGAATGGGGAAAATCTCGTTCACGCCTTCCACAAAATATTTCCCGCGCAGGTGCGGCGTATGCAGCGGCGCCAGGTCGTGAAGCACTTTAGCAGCGCGTCCCTGGCGTACCAGGTCGAAAAAGCGGTCCCAGAGGTGGCAAAGTTCAACGCGGCGTTCCGTCCAGATTTGGTTGCGCATTTCGACATAAGTATTGGGCTGATAGAGGGTGGAAGCGCCGGTAATTTTGTTGGCGACCGTTTTGATGCGGTTGATTTGTTCCAGCGCTTTCATGCCGTTGCCTGTTTCGTTCAGGGCTTCGGCATACCAGAGTACGACTTCCGAATAAATGATGACTCGCCGGTTTTTTCCTCCGTCGTTGGTGAGCGTGTTGGAAAAAATAGTGGTAGCGCTGGCGGGGTCTTCCATTTTGGGTGTGTACCATTTCATGCAGCCAAAACGTCCGGGAGGCACTTCGAGGCGTTCCCCGTCGAAAGTGACCGTACCGTGTTCCGTGGTAATGACGTTTTTGCGCGGGTCGTTGGCAATTGCTTCGCGAAACGAAGAGGACGCCCAAAGCCGGTTGAAAAGCAAATCATCGAAGATGCCGGTTCCCTGGTTTAAGTCGTCGCTCATGCCGTTTGCCGATTCCTTGAAAACCACCTCGAATACCGAGCGTGCGCAAAATTCGCCCGACTCGTTGTAGAGTTCGCGGTAATGCAGGGGCGAGCCGTCGTACAGACTTTTGGCTTCGAGGTTGTAATTGTTCACCATTACCGGCAGTTTGGTATCTGCATCTTCGTAAGGGTCGGTTGCCGTCAGTTTCGCTTTGGGTTTGAACCAAAGGCTTTCGCGGAGTTCGTCCCACGAACAGTCGTAACGTTCGTCGAAATGCAGGATTTCTCTGTAAGAAAGGTCTTTGCCTTCGATGAAATATTCGCCGAGGCGGACAATTTCGTCCCAGTATTCCGACGGTTCGCCCGGTTGAGCTTCATAGCCCAACACTTTCATCAAGAGGGCGACGGCAGCGCCTGTACCCGGTTTCCCGGCTTCCGTGTTCACGGGATGACGCAGGGCGACGGCTGCTTCACGCAAGTCTTTTTCGATACAGGCATATACTTCTTCTTTGCTTGAACGCGGGATAACCAGTTGGTTGATGTCTTCCGTTTCGGGACGAACGGGAACTCCCCCGTAGGTTTTTACCAGATTGAAATAAAACAGCGCACGGAGAAATTTCGCCTGTCCCAGAATTTCACGGACAGCCACATATTTCCCAATGTCGTCATCGGCGAATTTTACGCGGTTGATGTTGGCTATCACCTGATTGGCGGCGCTTATTCCCTTATAGTTGACGGCATACCGGTCGCGAATCCAGGTGTTGGAGGTGTTGAACGTGAAATTGACTAACTGAGCAATCTGATTCGTGCCCGATTCGTCGTTACCGATAACATCGTCGCCGCAGGCTTCCCCGAAAATCCATTCGCAATTGTTGTAGTTGTTGCTTTGCAAAATGTTGAAGACGCCGTTCAATGCCTCCTGCAACTGGTAAGTCGTTTGGTAGTAATTACCGGTTGTGGGGCTTCCCTGCAATTCCCTGTCCAGAAAATCGGAGCAGGACGTGGTGATGAACAAGGAACAGAGAATGAGGAATATCGTTCCTGCTGTTCCGGATATTTGTTTCCTGTTTTTCATTTTTCTTTTGAGTAATAAAAATTTATAATTTATAGAAGTTTGATTTAGCAACAGTCATTAGACAGACTTGATGCTAGTCATTAGACAGACTTGATGCCAGTCATTAGAATGACTTGATGGTAGTCATTAGAATGACTGTTTATTCGATTAAAATGTGAGTTTCAATCCAAACAAAAATGAGCGGGCTTGCGGATAATTTCCATGGTCGATGCCCATATACAAGTTGTTCCCTTCGCTGCCCGGATTTTTTCCGACTTCGGGGTCGAATCCGTTGTATTTGGTAAAAGTCAGCAGGTTATAAGCCGAAGCATAAACCGACGCTTTCGCCAACGACAGTTTTTTGACAAAATCACCGGGTAAATTATAGTTCAACTGCATGGTTTGCAGGCGCAGGTATGAGCCGTCTTTCACATAAAAATCCGAGGCGCGGAAATTACGCGGATTGTCGGCGGCATCGAGGTCGGGAACGGTTCCGCCGGGATTGGGTTCCCAGAAGGAGCGCGAATCGACATAAGCGCCCGACCAGTGCAGGTCGCGAATGTTTTCGTAACAATTGCCCGTTCCGTGCGCCGAATTTAAATAATACTCCATGACGTTGAATATTTTATTCCCCGTCTGTCCCTGGAAAAATGCAGTAAGCTCCCAGTTGCCATACGAAAAGTTCAGCGGCACGCCAAACACGAAGTCGGGGTGCGGCGACCCAAGGCAGGTACGGTCTTCGGCGTCGATTTTGTTGTCGTTGTTCAAATCTTTGAAGCGGAAATCGCCCGGATAGGTAAAGCCGTCGTTCTGGGCGCTTTTTTCTACTTCTTCGGGCGTCTGGAAAATACCGTCGGTGACATATCCGTAGAAATAGCCGATGGGCATGCCCACTTCCGTCCGGGTAACGTAGTCGCCAATGCTGCCTTCGTCCAGAAGCGCTCCGTAAATCGGTTCGTTGCCGCTTCCCAGACCAGTGACTTCATTTTTGATATACGATACATTGAATCCGATTTCGTAGTTCAATTTCCCGATGCGGTCGCGGTACTTGAGCGACAACTCGGCTCCGCAGTTGCGGACGGCTCCGGCGTTTACCATCGGCGCACTGTTCAAGCCGGCGGCTAAGGTGACTGGGACGCGCAACAGCATGTCGGAGGTTTTTTTATCGAAATATTCGACTGTCGTCGAAAGGCGGTTGTTGAAGAAATTGAGGTCGAGACCAAGGTTGTATGATTCGGTCTTTTCCCAGCGGATAAGTTCGTTTCCTAATGTGGTGGCGCGCGCTCCCGACTGGGTGACATGGTTGCCCACGCCATAAGAGTAATTGTACTCGTTGCCGATGATTGTGTAGCGGGCATATTCGTCGATGCGGTTATTTCCCAGAAGTCCCCAGCCCGCGCGTATTTTCCCCAAACTCAAGGGGGTGAAGCTTTGCAACCATTCTTCGCTCGAAAATTTCCAGCCTGCTGAAACCGACGGGAAAAATCCCCAGCGTTCGGATTCGGAAAACTTGGAAGATGCATCGGCGCGGAAATTGGCTTGAAGCAAGTAACGGTTATCATATTCGTAGTTGATGCGTCCCAGATAGCCGATGGCGCTCCATTCCGAAAGCGTTCCGGTCGTGCGGTCGCCGTAATAGGCGGACGACAGATAGCGAAATTCGCTCTGGTTGGAGGGCGCTCCCTGCCGTTCGGCGTCGATGGTTTCATAATCCGACATTTCGACGGTCTGACCGACTACGCCATTGATTCCGTGTTTGTTTTTTGAAAAATCGAATGTCAGCAGGTTGTTGATTTCCGTTTTATTGGTCAAAAATACGTTCCGGATGACTTTGGTACGGTCGGTCGGCATCGTGAAATTCGCTTCCAGCTTACCCACTTCGTTGAAACGGTAATGGTTGTAAATATTGGTATAGTTCGATATTTTGAACTGATAATTCAAGTGCTTGCTGATTTTTACCGTCAGGTCGATATTCAAATCGAAACGGTTGTTGGTCACTTCGTTGTGGTTAAGCTCCAGCATGGCTGAAGGCAAGCCGGTATCGCTCCAATAGCCTGCCGCGTTGTAGGTAAATACGACGGGACGCTGATTTAAAGCGCGTTTCAATACGCCGTTCTGACCTTCGGGAACGATTTGACGGTTGTCGTTGGTATAGAGCAGGCTTGTTTTCAGGTCGATTCGGTCGGTGATTTTGTTCAACAGGTTCAGGCGCAGCGAAAGGCGCTGATATTCGGAAGTTTTGACAATCCCTTTTTCGTCGTAATAATTTCCGCTGACCAAGTATTTATGGTTTTCGTTTCCTCCGCTTACGGTTAAATTATATTGCTGTTTGATGCCGGTTTGTGTTACGGCGTCCCACCAGTTCGAGGGCGTGCCGGCGGCGTTCATCATCGAATCGAGGGTATGATATTTATTTTCATCGTAAAAAAGGTTTCCTGCCGGGTCTTTGGAATAATAGAGTTGTCCTTCGGCAGAGAAATTCCGGTTCGATTCCACATAGTCGCGCATCAGGGCAAAATCGGGGATATTCATCACGGGAATCGTTTTCCAGGGCGACGACGCTCCCCAATAACTGTCGAAATTGATTTGGGTTTTACCGCTTTCTCCCTGCCTGGTCGTGATAAGAATGACCCCGTTTGCACTTCTCGCCCCGTAAATGGATGCGGAAGCGGCGTCTTTCAGGATTTCTACATTGGCAATGTCGTTCGGATTGATGTGTTCAATATCATCCACAATGAACCCGTCGACCACATAAAGCGGGTCGGAGTCGTTGACGGTGCCCGTACCGCGAATTTTGATGGTGCTTGCTCCGCCCGGCGCGCCGGTATTCTGCACAATCTGAACGCCTGCCGCTTTTCCCTGCAAAGCCTGAATGGGACTTGCTACCGGCGTCAGCGTAAGGTCTTTGCCCGAAACGGACGAAATAGCGCCTGTTATGTCGCTCTTTTTCTGCACGCCGTAACCGATAACGACTACTTCGTCGAGTTCCTGCGCATCTTCTTCAAGGTAAACCGTAAGCGGTTGAATATCTGTCAACTGTACGGCTTGAGGCTTGTAACCCACGTAAGTAATCAGGAGCGTTTTATCGAGCGGGGCGCGGATTTCGAATTTGCCGTTGAGGTCTGTAACCGTGCCGGATGCTGTTCCCTGCACCGTTACGGAAGCCCCGATAATGGCTTCGAGGCTTTGCCTGTCGAGTACGGTTCCCCGAATCGTTTCTGCCGTTTGCGCCTGGAGCGTTAATCCGCATAAGGCGATGAAGAGGAATAATGAAAGGATGTTTTTCATGATGTATTTTTTTGTTTTTAAAAGATGGATTGCTCCGGTATTGAAGCAATCCATAAGTCCTGTGAAATTCTATTCTACAATCAATTTTGAGCGGTATTCGCCGGCGGCGTCTTTTATCGCAATAATGTAAGCGCCTTTGGGTAAGGAGCGGACATCGACTCTTGCGCCTTTGCCCTGCGAAAGCGCTTTTCGTCCGGCAATGTCGAATACACTGACCGATTCGACGGTAGAAGATGCTATTTCAATAAAAGATTTCGCCGGATTCGGATAGAAACGAAGCGGGGAAGTCTTTACTATGTCGTTGATTTGGTTTCCTTCGCTTTCGCCAAAGTCGGGGTCCATTTCTTCGAGGTCTACTTCCGGATTGTAGCCCTGTTTGCGATAGTGGTAGCGGAAGAGTTTTTTATGAATATCGCTGGTGAAAAACAAATCGCCGTTTACGTTACGGAGCGAATGGACAAAGTCGCGTCCGGGACCTAAATCGCAAACCTTATGCGGAAACTCATCAACGTCGTCCATGCTGAAAAGCTCCCAAAGTTGTGCGCCATTGGGCGGTTCATTTTGTGCACGGAAATAGAAGCTTCCGGAGCAGACCATTCCTTCCCACGCGGCGTTGGGTGTGACTCCTGGCGCCAAATCGGACTGCATGACCGTCCCTTCGGCAGTTCCGTCGGAATAGAACAGTTCCAGTCCGTAGTTTGTCGGGTCTGTTGATGCAGCATTGCCGCCGGTAGCCGCTTTCATCCACATTTTGTCTTTCCAGACACAGAAGAGGTCGGGGGAACCGTTTTCCGTACCCGAACCGTCTGTCAGGGGATTCCGGTTCATATCGGCAACCATGACCGTTCCTTCGGCGGTAAAGTCGGTTTTGTAGAGTTCGAAACCATAATAAGGTACATAAGCGCGGAAAAATACCCAGTCCTTATAAACGCGCGGAGTGAAGACGCCACTGCCATAAGGCTGTCCGTTTGCATCCACGCCTTCATAGAGGTCTTTAATCATGTAAGTACCTTCGGGCGTACCGTCTGTAACCCAGGGTTCGCGACCGTAATCCGCAGAGGTGGCGTCGAAAAAGAGTTTCTGATTATAGAAAGGCGTAAACCATTCGAGCGTTGCGCCGGCGGTGGCTCCGGTGGCTTCGTTGGCAACGGTGGTGTTAATGTCCATAATCATAAATGTTCCTTCTTCGGTGCCGTCCGTCACCCAGAGTTCTTCGCCATACTGACTGTCCTTCGTATCGGCTTTGAAAAATACCTTGCGCCCTACGCGCTCGAAGATGCGGTATTCGTCGGTAACAGCATTCATGCCCGGATATTTTACGCTGCAATCCTTGATACGGGTCGTTCCTTCTTCGGTACCGTCGGAAATCCATAACCAGCGTTGCGAAACATCGCTGTAAGTTTCGCTGTCGAAATCTTTCGCGCAGAAAACAAACTGCGTTTCGTTGAGCCATGTAAAACCCGCAGGTTCCGAGCCGCCCAATATATTCAGGTCGGCAATCATTACTGTCCCGGTTTCGGTACCGTCGGAAATCCAGAGTTCGGCGCCATCGTCATCGTTTCCGACCGCCTGAAAAACAACCTTGTCTTTGAAACGGGTAATGTACATTACATTAGAGGTAGTCGAACCCGGATAAATATCCTTTACCATCCGGGTACCGGCAAGCGTTCCGTCCGAGACCCAAAGTTCTTCGCCGTGTTCCTCGTCGGAAGCGGTGAAATAAAGCTTATAACCCGCTGTCTTACTGCCCGACACGGTCAACGGTTTGTCCTTGTCGTATGCACGTGCAGAGTTGGTAGTTACAGTAACCCCGTCGGGAGTTAAAATTTCCATACCTTCGGGAATATTAACGTCTTGAGCGCTTGCTCCCCAAACAAATGCGGCAAATAATACCGCGAAAAGTGAAATTTTCTTCATGATTTATCTATTTAAAATTAATTATCAAAAACAAAATTATTTCAATAATGAATTTTTGAAAGGTAAAATTGTTCGGAAAACGGGGATTATTTGTTGAGGGTGTGTTAAAATGCAGCTTGCCGGGTTTGATTAACCGCCAGCCCTTTCAATGGACTGGCGGTAATAGATAAACAGCCGGATGGTTTACTCTGCCTGCACGCACCGGACGGACATGCCGTGTATACGAGCGCTATTGCCTACGGTCTGAGATAGAGGAGTGAAGCTCATCCCCCAAGCATTAGGGGCATATCTGGCGGTACGGCAGTGGTAGTAACCGACGCCACCATGATTGGTCAGTATGCCGCCGCCGCTGTCATCGTTGCCGTTGCTCCTGAGACCGGCGGCAGGAAGAAACAGGTAATCGCCAATCTGCAATACATTATTATAACCACCTAATGGCGGATAAAGATAAGTCCATCTCCAATCGGAACTCACAGCAGTCCCCTTGTACCGGGTAAGCGTATTATTAACAGGGGTAACATTAGAAAAAATCCCGTTATTGACGTCGTCAATCGATATACTGATGACAGCGCTCCATTCGTCAATACTGGGAATACGCCAGCCGGATGGACAGGGATCGTCATCTTGAGACCAGTCATCAGGTCCCATATAAATAGGAAGTTTAGCCCATTCAGTCGGATCATTAAATACGTCATTGCTCGCAATATTCTCCAGAGTCACAGTTTTAACTCCAAACCGGTACCAGTCGCCATGATACTCACGGAAGTTATTGACGTCAATCTTCCCAATGTCGGCAACAGACCGTATCTCATAATCGGCTCCCAAATTTCCGCACATAAATATCAGCGAACCCAAAGGATGGATAGAGGTCGGTACCTGCGCGGGACAGTAACATCCGGCATCCTGAACCCTTATATCCAGGGAAGCCATCTTTGGATTAGAATTATTATCCATATAACTGACCAGAAGCTTCACGGCAGCAGGAGCATTGTTATCCACAACCAGTTGCTGTACATTGTCTTTAAATGTAACCGTAAACGAAACCGAACCGCTATTGTTTCCTGTATCACTTGTTGGTTGGGAAATGGAAGCAACAATGCCGACAGGATCGTTCGGCATTAAAACCGATAAATTTGTAAAATCCTGTGTATGATTAAACAGAAATGTCTTCGTATAACCGGTCTCAAACGAATCCACACGGGCTTCGTAATTTTCCGGAGACTCACTGTCTTTTTTAGAACCTTTTACATCGTAACAGTAACCGCCACTAATCCTGTAATCCCCGTTAATCAGCACGGGAGGAAGACCGCCGTCGTCGGTCACATAAACAGTCGCCTCATTACTTGGTACTTTGGACAAAGGATCGTTATACAGGTTGGATGCTTTGACCTGTACCTTATAAGTCTCGGCGGAATTGAAAGAAGTTGTCCATGTTGATGCCGGATAAGCAGAAGTCGCAGAAGTCGCAGAAGCGCCGTTAACATGCCAGTCATACGTTTCACCTTCGGCACAGCGGGAACCCGCACCGCTCGAAACGGAAAAAGTTACATTTGCGTCGACTTTGGCAAAAACTATCTCCGGTGTCACTTTCAATTCGGCGGCATCAAGCGGCGTACAGTTTTCTTTGACCGGCGACCAGTTGGTTCCGTTCCAGACATAAATACCGGCAGGAATACCGTTTCCGCCTTCATGGTAAACCAGTGCGCCGGTAAAACCGTCTTTCACACCGGTATCGCCGTAGTTTCCGTCATCTACTCCGGGAAAAGAATTGGCGTCGGTATAGGGAATGGTGTACAGATTGCCAAGCACAACATT
>JAISFI010000428.1 GCA_031263685.1 Dysgonamonadaceae bacterium
TAATATCTTCAAAAAGACACCGTACATGGTTGGTTGTACCGTTGCGCCCGGTTGCCGGGCATGGACGGTCAGGCGATATTGTTTATCTGCCTCCGAAACGGTTTGTCCGTAGGAAGAAAACACGGGAAAGAGAGCGACGAGGAACAGAATATACCGGATGCTGTTCATACTGTTATTTTTCATACCTATATATTAATGTGCATGGTCTTTGGGAAACGGCTTTCCACTCCACGCCTTTAAAGACGTCCAATCCTGTGCGGGAGTTGTCCAGAACGAGTGCTCAGCGGGAAGTCCTAAAGGCAGGAACACTTCCGAAGTGATATACAGGCTGCCGTTGTTGGTGTACCAGTCGGCCAAATCGGGTTGGTGACCGGCAAATCCCAGTTGCAGAAAGCCTCCGTCATTAAAATTTCCTTCTACCGAAAACATACGCTTCATGACGCAGGTCAGTGCAGCTCTTACCTGTCCTTCGGGGAGTTCCTGCGGCAGTTGTTCTCTCCAGGCCAGCAATGACAAGGGTTGAAAAACGCCCAGCCGGTAAGTCATCGAACGTCCGAATACCGGAAAAGATCCTTCGGGAGCAATCAAGCGTTCCAGGATGATACCGAAGCGTTGCATCCGTTTCCGGACAGTCTCCAAGTTCTTTTGTACGGTTGCCAGATTTTTATCGCGTAAACGGATCTTTTGCTGCGTCAATACCTCCAGGACTTGTGTATACATCGGTTGAATGACATAGCTGTTGTAGTAATCGAAAGCAAAACGTTCGCCGTCGGAATACCAGCCATCGCCCACGTACCATTCTTCGATTTTTCGGATGGCGCTGTGGATGCGGTACATGTCATATTGCGCATCTATCGACAAAAGAAATGCTTCGACCGTAGCGGAAAATAACAGCCAGTTGGAATAAGGCGGATCAATCCGGCGAAGCTGTTGAAATTCTGCAATGTATCGTTGTTTCGTCAATGTATCTAAAGGTTGCCACAATTGTTGTGGAGCACGAAGAAAACTGCTGGCAACGTAAGCGGCGTCTACCAGAGGTTGCCCTTCCTTACGCCAGAGCAGATAGTCCGGGCTATCGGGATCGACGGCATGTGCGTATGCTTTCAATGCCCATTCGCGGAGTTGTTTTCGTTGTTGGCCTTCTTCCGTGTCGTCATCGGGAAGCGACAGCCAGGGAGCGATGCCGTCCATCAAACGTCCGAAACACTCCATATATGTCACTCGTTTGTCGCGCCCGTCCCAGGTAGGGCTTATTTCTACCTGCATGTTTTTCGCCAATTCGCCCTCGCTCATGTTGCGAAGCACCGGAGCGGCGATTTGATAGGCAAGGGACGTCCAATAGTTGCGGTCGCTGCCGGTATGATTCTTCGCAATTTTCGCTTTGCCGGCCTGTCCATAAGAGGAAGATACGAAAACAGTTATCACTAAAAATAAGAATATTCGTTTCATGATTTTATAATTTTATGATTTTATGATTTATCGATAATAGCGCGTACCATTTCAGTAGCAGCCAGTAAAAAAGCGCCGACGCCGAAATCGGCGGTCGAACGTTCGTTTAAGTTCTTATGCTGGTCGGCTCTTTCGCCGATAGGCTGCACGTATCCGATAGTTCCATCCGATTGTAAGGCCTTTTGTGTTAAATAATTCCAGCTTTTCCGGATCGTTTCTTCATACGTCTCTTTACTTAAATGTCCGTTATTTACGCCCCATAGAAGTCCATAAGTAAAGAAAGCGGTTCCGCTGGTTTCGTAACCGGGCGCCTGTGCTTCATCCAGAAGACTGCGCGTCCAATAACCACCGGGTTGCTGGCAAGCTTTCAAGGCTTGCGCCATGGATTGAAAAACCTGGAGATATTCCTGTCTGTGTATGTCGCTCGGAGGTAAATCCTGTAAGACTTTCGCTAATGCGGCAAATACCCAGCCGTTGCCTCGCGACCAGAAATCTTTCAGTCCCTGCTTTGTTTTGTGTTTAGGGTAGATGTATCTGGCATCGCGGTAGAACAAGCTTGTTTCGGCGTCGTACATCAGTTCTTTGGAATAGGTGAACCAGGTATATAATTTTTGCAGATAACGTTCATCAGCCGTTCTTTTATAGAGTTTAGTCATCACCGGCATGACCATGTACAAACCGTCTGCCCACCACCAGTAATCGGTGTTTGGAGTGGACATTTCGTATTCCATCACTTCCTGTGCACGGGCAATCTTTCGTTCGTCCGGTTGCAGGTTGTAAAGATCTATGTAAGTTTGGAAGCAGATTTGCCAATCGCCAAACAGCACGTATTCGTTGGTTTCGCCGTAGCTGTATTTCCATTCGGCTTTGTTATCGGACGTTGCACCTTTCCATTGGTTTTGTTCCGCCCATGCTTCCGAATAGGCGCGGTAACGTTCGTCTTTTATCAATTCATAGACGGCCATATTGCCTGTATGGTAGGCGGCATGGTGCCAAAAGGCATTTCCATGTTTGGGATGGGACGATTGCCAATGGTCGTTGACTTTTCTGATGGTAGCAAGCACCATTTCTGCCGTCGTATGCTCTTTGTGGTATGGTGTGGAGTCTTTTCCCTGCAATGAGAAGATACTGCAAAAGACGCTACATACAATAATTGTAAAAAAACGAAGTTCCATGTCTATTTTGTTAGTTTCTCGCAAAGGTAGTATAAGATAGCTGCTTGTATGGGATATTTTGTATCAAAATATGGGATAATTTGTGTCAGAAGTAAAAAATTAGGATTATTTAATGCCAACAGATTATACTTCGCGCGGTTTAAAATTGTGAAATAAAGGAGTGGAAACCGGAAATATGCCATACTGCACGAAGTAATATACTATGCCGCGCGAAGATTTGTGTCATTTGCGTTCTAAAATCCGCGTTCATCCGCGTTATCCGCGTCATCTACGTTCCATTCCGAAGGGTCGGGAGACGGTAAACACAACAAAAAAATATCCATTACTCTTTTATTTTTCTTGAAGAATTTATCCATTTGATACAAATTGACGTAATAATTGAGACAAATTGTCCCATACTTTATTTTCTTTCTCCTGTATCTTTGTATTTCAAATTTATTACATGATTTTATATTAATTCATATATAATGTATTTCAAATTTATTCCATGATATGAACAAACTGAACAATTCACTTTTTTTCTTGGGAATTATTTTTTGTATCTATCTTACGTCCTGTAAAGACGAGTATTTCTACGAAAATAACATTCCCACCGGACTCGGTAAAAGCATTTACGATTATCTTCAAAATGAAGCGTATTTCACCGATTATCTCCGTCTGATAGACGACCTGGAGTATGCGGAAGTCCTTGCCAAAACAGGAAGTAAAACCCTGTTTGTCGCCGACGACGAAGCATTTAAGCGTTTTTACGACAACAACCCCTGGAATGTAAGAGGTTATGAAGACCTCTCGTTAGCACAGAAAAAGTTAATCATGAATTCGTCCATGATTAATAACGCGTTGCTGATTGAAAATCTCTCTACCATCGAAGGTCCGGTCGACGGACAGGTATTGCGCCGCGCTACTGCCCTGTCGGTGTCGGACACGATTCCTTTTGAAACGGGAAGCGCCCTGCCGGGCAATGTCTATTGGGACCGTTTCCGGGAAACCGGAATCTTTTTAGCCAAAGACAATACGCCCATTCCCATGCTGCATTTCCTGGAATCTCAAATGACGGCCCACAACATTACCAACGAAGACTTCTCCATCCTTTTCAACGGACAGAGCCGGAGCGGTGACGACGCTTACATCTATAATATAAAGGTGAAACAGCGCGACATTGTTTGTCAAAACGGCTATATCCACGTACTGGAAGAAGTCTTAATCCCCCCTTCCAACATGGCGGAAGTTATCCTGAACGCTCCTGAAACCAGCATGTTCAGCTCTTTTATGGAACGTTTCGCAGCGCCCTATTACAACGCCACATTGACGGAACAGCACAGCCTGCTGGGAGGAACCGACTCTGTTTTCGTTAAAGGCTACTTCGCCGAACGAAGCTCGATTGTGCCTCTAAATTCTTCAGTAAGCTGCGAAGACCCCAATGGGAATGCGGTAAACAATATTCTTTTATTCGACCCCGGATGGAACAGGTATTACTCCAGCAATGTATCCGGTTCCTTTCAGACCGATATGGCTGCCATTTTCGCTCCTTCGGACGAAGCGTTAAGAAAATACTTTGAAACCGGCGCCGGACGCCCCTTAGTTGAACGCTACGGAAGTATCGAAAACATTCCCAACGAAATACTGGACAAATTAATCAGAAATCATACAAAATCCAGTTTTCTGGGTGCACTGCCTTCCCAGTTTCACACGATTGTGGACGACGCCCAGGAAAAGATGGGAGTAGAAAAAAGTCACGTCGACAAAGTCTATCTGGCCTCCAACGGCGCTGTGTATGTGATGAATACAGTTTATTCGCCCGCCTTGTATTCGTCGGTGATGTTTCCCGCCACCATCAACGAAAACATGAAGATATTCAATTGGGCAATAGATCAGTTGGAATTTGACGCCTACCTGCTTTCGATGGTGAACTATTACAGTTTCCTGCTTCCCGAAGATAACTTCACATACATTCCTCCCACTTCGTACAAATACGCTCCGCCGCAAGCCTGGATATTCCATTACCAGCCGGCGAGAAACAATATGGTGGTATATGCTTCCATACACCCTTACGATCCCGATACACAAGCAGTAGGCGACTCAATAGGCTTTGTAACCAACACGGCCATACTAAAAGATCATCTGGAAGACATGCTCGATTATCACATCGTTGTCGGCAATATTGAAGAAGACCGGGAATATTACCGTACCAAAGGCGGCGGAACCATCCGCGTCACCCATAACAACAACCGGTTGCAAGTAGCCGGAGGCGGAGATATTGCACGGAACACAACCATTCCGGTAACAGAGATATACGACCAGACCAAAGAAACCAACGGACGCGGAAACGGGAAAACCTACGTCGTTAATCAACCGGTACAAACACCCTTACAGTCGGTATATGAGATATTATCGACCACCAAAGAGTTTCGTGAATTTTTCATCTTATTGCAAGGAAACGACGACTTGTGGATAGGCGATGACGCGCGAGCAGCGAAGTTTGGCATCTTTTATCGTGACGCCTCAAAAGCAGGAATGGATGTGAACGTCCGTTTCCTGAACACCTATCATTATACACTCTACGTCCCCACCAATGAAGAAGTACAGAAAGCCATTCGAAACGGGCTACCTACCTGGGACGATGTGGAAGCAACCAACGATCAGGACGAACGGGATGCTTTGGCCGAAAAAATCGTCCGCTTCCTGCGCTACCATTTTCAGGATAATTCCGT
This sequence comes from Dysgonamonadaceae bacterium, assembly GCA_031263685.1. Lineage (GTDB taxonomy): Bacteria > Bacteroidota > Bacteroidia > Bacteroidales > Azobacteroidaceae > JAISFI01. Next base: position 5,336 of record JAISFI010000428.1, read on the forward strand.
TTTCATCGATAAACCGGCGATTGCCGACAGTACTTTCTACGAAACCGCTACGCTCAACAATCTGACGAAAACATTCTATAAGCTGAAGCTGGAAGGCGGCAACTATTCACTGAAAGTGAAAACCGAACGCACCCTGAATGAAACGGACGATACGAAAATAGCGCATGTAAAAAAAGACGGTGGATTATTCAATATAATGGCTCGCGATTTCAAGTTTGATACGCCCAGTCCGCAAGCCGCTACCATGATTGAAACCTCTTCCTATATTGTGATTCACCAAATTGATAAATGCTTGTTTTTTGAATAAAGACGAAACTAACACACTCAAAGAAATATGAAACAATTATTTAATATAGTACTGGTTATAGGGTTATTATGCTGTTTTCAGCCATTGAAAGCACAACAAACCTCCGGCACGGTGATTGTCGGGAAAGTCTTTGCCAAGTCCGAAGGTCCGCTCATTGGCGTTTCTGTCCGGGAAGTCGATGCGACCAACCGGGTGGTATCGGGTACGGTAACAGACGTCAACGGCGATTTTTCCCTGAAGATAAAGAATGCCGGAAATAAACTGGAAATAAGTTATCTGGGATACAAGACGCAATCGCTGTCCATCGGAACAAAGAAAAATTTCCCTGTCGAACTGCAGGAAAACACGAAGTTGCTGGACGAAGTAGTAGTAACTTCCAAACGGCAAGCCAATACCGGAACGATGGTTATTCCGGAGCGGGAAGCATCCATGGCGATGCAAACCATCCGCGCCAACTTCAACGAACTGTCGGTGGCCTCTATTGACGAAGCGCTCCAGGGACAAATCGCCGGCCTGGACATCATCGCCAATTCGGGCGACGTAGGGGCTGGATCGTCCATGCGCCTGAGGGGAACTGCTTCCATCAATGCCAATGTAACTCCCCTGATAGTGCTCAACGATTTGATTTACAATGCCGAAAATGCCGATAATTTCGATTTTGTCAATGCCGAAAATGAAAACTTTGCCAATCTGCTGGCAATCAATGTAGACGATATTGAAAGCATCACCGTCATGAAAGACGGGGCGGCTACCGCCATGTGGGGTTCCCGTGGAGCCAACGGTGTAATATCCATCCGGACACGGAGAGGCGTGAAAGGAAAACCCCGCATCCAGTATACCTACCGTTTATCCGAGAAATGGCAACCCGAAGGCATGAAAATGCTGAACGGTGACGAATACACCATGTTTATGAAAGAAGCCTATTTCAATCCGGTACATAGCGATGCCGCTTCCAACATCCGGGAATTTAATTACATCCGGAACGATGCGGTATTTCCCGACTGGCGGATGTATGACAACAATACCGACTGGATAGACGCCGTCAAAACGCGCGGGGTTACGAATGACCATTACCTGACCTTGAGCGGCGGTGGCGACAAGGCGACTTTCTACTTGTCGGGCGGTTACTTCAATGAAAAAGGAAGTATCATCGGGCAAAACCTGGATCGCTACACCTCCCGCATGACGTTGAATTATTACGTTTCAGACCGCATCCTGTTTATGTCGGAAATGGCGTTTACCCATACCAATGAAGAGAAAAATTATTCTTATACTTCTCCGGACGGACATTTTAAGAAAGAAGGCCCTTTGTCTATCGCCTATAAAAAGATGCCGAATCTGGGCATCTATCGCGAAGACGCGAACGGCAATCCTACCGGCGAATATTACGCCTTGCCGCAGGATGCATCTGCCAGTTTGGGCGATCAGCGGGATCTTCCCAACCCGGTGGCATTGGCAAATTTGGCTAAGAACAATGTGAAAAGTTACCACTTGCAGCCTGATTTCCGTTTGCAATACGATTTATTGCCCTACGAAGAAGGCCAGATGCTTCGCCTGAAAGGCTTGGTTGCTTTCGATATCAGCAGCAACAGTACGTATGCCTTCTTTCCCAAAGAATTATTCTCGTATGCATGGACAGACGGGAATGCCAACAAAATCGATTACGGCAGTAACAAGTCAAACTCAACTACCGGCCGTCTGGAAATCCAGTGGGTACCTCGTTTGCGCAACAGCAATCATTCGCTCTCCCTGTATGGTGCAGGAGAAATGAGCGCCGGAAACTCCACCTGGCAATCGGAATCATCGTATGGAGTGCCGCAAGACATCAACAGTCCAACAACCGGTTCTTACGTATCTGACATGAAAAGTGGAAACAATTACTGGCGCGGAATGCACGTCCTGTTTTCTACGCACTACTCCTATATGTCGAAATATAATCTGGACTTTGTATTGCGTCACGAAGGCAATTCCAAATTTGGCCCCAACCGGCGATTCGGTACATTCGGCGGATTATCTGTCCGCTGGAACATCATCGATGAAGCCTTTATGCGCCCCGTGCAAGACTGGATGAGTATGCTGGCCCTGCGTCTAAGCTCCGGAATTACCGGAAACGCGCCCAAAGACGACTACCTCCATTTCAGTCGCTACGAAGCCTGGAGTAAATACCTGGACAACGGAACGATCCGCCCGGTCAGCGTCCGCTTGAACGACCTGCGTTGGGAAGAAGTACGGGAAAATAATATTGGTATGAATTTGGGCTTCTTTGATGAGACTTTCACCGTGGATTTCAATTACTACGATAAAGTAACATCCGATTTGTTGCAAAAAGAAGTTTCGATCCCTACTTCATCCGGTTTTTCCCTTTACGACTGGCAAAATGTAGGTACGGTACAAAATCAGGGATGGGAACTCTATTTCAACCTCAACAGGTTTGTGAAGGTCGGAAAGTTCTCGGCCGACTTTAACCTGAATTTTGCCAATAGCCGGAATATCGTTCAGGAACTGAATGATGTTGTATTGAGCTGGTATAATGGTGACTACAGTTTTGATAATGGTGATTACATGTCGCGCCTGCAATTGGGCAATTCACTCGGCTCCATTTACGGATTTCGCTACAAAGGCGTTTATCAATACAGTATAGACAATCCACGGCTGGTAGAAAGCGGCTACACCCTGGGATCCGCCCCGATTGCCCGCGACGCAAGCGGCAATGTTATTTTCGACTCCAACGGCGATCCGGTACCGATATATTTTGCTTACGGAACATCCAATCAATTAGCTTTCCAGGGCGGAGACGCCATGTATGAAGACGTCAACCATGACGGAAACATCAATGAACTGGATATCGTTTACCTGGGTAATTCCAATCCCAAATTTTTCGGGGGTATGGGATTCAAACTGCACTACGACCGTTTCTCGGTAAATGTTTATTCCGTCTTCCGGTACGGAAACAAGATTGTGAATACTGCACGCATGAATGCCGAAAACATGCATTCCAATAATAACCAGAGCCGCTCCATAAACTGGCGCTGGCGAAAGGAAGGCGATTTGACCGATATGCCTCGCGCCTTGAATAATACCGGACGCAATTACCTGGGAAGCGACCGCTATGTGGAAGATGGATCCTTTTGGCGTATCAATCAACTTTCGCTGAACTATTCCCTCCCGAACCGGTGGTTGGCGAAGTTTTCCGTAGCCTCGGCATCGGTCTTCCTGACGCTCTATAATTTGTATTGCTTCACCAATTATTCGGGCGTTGACCCGGAAGTGGGCTACAGTTCCTGGGGTGTAAGTACAGACAATAATCAGACGCCCCGTGCGAAATCGTTTACCGGCGGATTATCCATACGGTTTTAATTGATAATTAATAATTGACAATTAATAATTAATAGTTGAAAATTGAAATAATGATGAAAAAGATAAAATATTACGGACTGATTTTGATGCTGTCATTTGCGGGCTTTGCCTGTTCCGACTACTTGGATGTACGTCCCGAAAATCAAATGTTGCTGGAAGAGTTCTGGCAAGAAGAAGCAGACGTCGAAGCGACAGTGATGGCTTGTTACCGGATGATGCAGGAAGACGCTTTCATGCGCCGGGTAATTATTTGGGGCGAACTCCGGTCGGACAATATCATCGCCGGCGGGGGCGCCAAAGACCCCGAACGGCAAATAGACCTTGTCAATATACTCGCTACCAACGAGAATTGTGAGTGGAAGATATTCTACACCATTATCAACTATTGCAATACGATATTGAAATATGCGCCCGAAGTCAGGGATCGCGATCCCAACTTTACTTTCGCCGATTTGCAGGCCAAGGAAAGCGAAGTATTGGCCATACGCGCCTTTTGCTATTTCTATCTGGTACGGACTTTCCGCGACATTCCCTGGATAGAAGAAGCCACCGTGAGCGATGAACAGCGCCTGGAAGTACCGCAATCTCCTCCCGATGTGGTATTGGAAAGGATTACAAACGATTTGCTGCACGCGGAAACATGGGCGGTTACCGACTATGTCTCAGTCCGGGAAGCCAAAGGTCGCATGGGACAGGACGCCATCCGCGCACTTCTTGCCGACATCTATTTATGGCGGAAAAATTACGAAAAATGTATCGAATACTGCGATAAACTCATCAATGCCCTGACCGTCCCCAAGAATTATCTTGGAGAAATCCTTGAAACGCCCAAATACGAATTTATTGAAAACGATATGTCGTCCTATATGATTTTTTACATCAAGAATGCTACCGAAAGTATTTTTGAACTGCAATTTACGGAAGAGAAGTATAATGATGCAGTGAGCGAGTTCTATGGGAATGCTTCCAATTCGAAAGGACAATTCATCGTCACTGCCCGGCATATGAAAGAAGTAACCCTTTTCCCGTTAATCGATAAGCGTAGAACACATTTCATAGACCACGGAGTGTCAGAAAATAGCGACTACACCATCTTAAAATATGTGGGCTACAATCTTTTCGGAGACATAAGTTCATACAGTCAAACCACGCCCAACTGGATTTTTTACCGGATTACCGACATCATGCTGATGAAAGCCGAAGCCCTGGCTCAATTGAACCGTTCGGAAGACGATTTGAAAGAAGCTTTATATCTTGTCAATAAAACGTACAAGCGTGCCAACATCACACTGACGGGATCAGACTCACTCACTTTCGAGATGTACGGAAATCAAGCCGCCATGGAAAAGCTGGTTTTACTGGAACGCCAACGCGAACTGATGTTCGAGGGAAAGCGCTGGTACGACCTGGTACGACATGCCGAGCGGAACGGTTCGACGGAAGTTCTGGTTGATCATGTGCTAACGAAATACGAATCCAACGTGAGCACCATATCTTCCAAACTGGCCGTTATAAATGCCCTCTACTTTCCGATTCATGCCAATGAATTGAAAGTAAATCCCCTGCTGGAGCAGAATCCGTACTATAAGACATCCTCTAATATTGAAAAATAATAAAAACAGACACAATGAAAATACAAACACATAGTCAGACTCATAGTCAAACTTGCGGCAAAAAAGTCCTGTCGTTCGTGCTGGGATGTTCATGCCTGCTATTCTTTTTGCAGGGATGCTACGACAGCGACTCGGTGGGTGAGAACTTCTATACATTCACCGGAGAAACCCTTGGCAGTTATTTCGACACGCATCCCGAAACGTACAGCGAATTTAACAAAGCGATAGAAGTCGCTCATCTGGCGGAACTGTTGAAAACGTACAACCAGTACACGTGTTTTGCTCCCACCAACACGGCCATGCAAAAGTGGTACGAAACCTTAGGCGTAGCGTCACTCGAAGCAATCATCGACGAAGATATTAAATACATGGTATACAGTCACCTGATACCCGAAAAAATCTATCTCACGACCGATTTCGTCGAAGGCGCCTTGACGGCCACCAACATGAATTCCCGCTACCTGGTAATCGGATACCGGCCTCAGACTACAGTCGTAAACATCCTGATCAATACCAATTCGGTCATTGTAGACAAGGACATCGAAGTAGAAAACGGCATTATCCATTCCATTGATCAGGTATTGACCCCATCAACAGCGGCTATACCTACGCTAATGGCCAACGACCCGCGCGTGAGCCTTTTCGTGGAGGCCATGGAAGCAACCGGATTGGGCGATTCCCTGCAACAGCTCCGCGACGAAAACTACGTCCCGGTGACTTCACCCCTGTCTATCGACGGCACAACCATTTGCCGCAGCCCGAAAGAACGGAAAATCGGCTATACGATCTTCGCCGAAAGCAATCAGGTCTTTGAAAATGCCGGAATTACAAATCTGGAACAGTTAAAAGCGTATGCCGCCAGCGTTTATAATGCGGTATATCCGGGAGATGCAAGCATTTCCGATCCGACCAGCCGGCGCAACAGCCTGAATCGTTTTATTGCCTATCACCTGATCGACAAGACCGTTCATTACAATAACTTCTTTTATAAGGCGAACATGGCGTCCAATGTGACACTTTCCGAATTTATGGAAACGCTTTGTCCCAACACGATATTCAAAGTATCGAACGATGGAGGGGGCGTAGTCATCAACCGCAACACCGACCCGGAGATGTATCTGGAAGGAATAACCGTACTGCCCATCGAATCGGGAAATGAACAGGACACCGATAATGGCGTGTACCACTTGATAAACAGCCTGATGGTTTACGACACCAATATCAGAAACATGCTGCTGAATACCCGCATCCGGATGGATGCCGCCAGCTTGCATCCCGAATTGATGACCAACGGTATCCGTTACGAAAAAGGAGACGACCCGGCAGGTGTAACCGGCGCCGATAAATATTACAATTTCCCCAGCGGATATTTGAAAAATGTAGAATTTACGTCGTCCAATACCAATCTTTTTTATTTGCAGGGAAATAAAAGCGGCGACAACTATTGGATGAATTTTCAGGGCGACGAAATGATGGCGACCGGACAGTTCGATTTTACCATGCGTTTCCCGCCCGTGCCTGCCGGTACTTACGAAATCCGTTTCGGCTACACCGCCAATGGCGTTCGCGGAATCCTTCAGTTTTACGTGGACGACGAACCGCAGGGAATCCCTCTGAATATGAAGAGAGGCGGCACGGATGCCATTATCGGTTGGCAGGCAGATGTAACTAACGGAGTGGATAACGGTCTGGAAATAGATAAAATGATGCGGAACCGTGGATATATGAAAGGCGGAGAATCCTATATGGGAGGCGATGTGAACGCCCGGCAGCGGGCAAACGCGATACGCCGTATTATCTGCACAAAGTCGTTTAATACCGACGGGCCGCATTACCTGCGTTTCAAATCTGTTTCGGACGACGGCAACGATCAGTTCATGATCGATTATTTCGAGTTTGTACCCAAAAACGTATATGCAAGGCCGGATGGGAAGGCGGAGGACAGGCTTTGAAAGAACTAAAAACTAAAAGATAAAAACTAAAAGTTAAGAACTAAGAGTTGAATGATTATGAATAAGATAAATAAAATAATAACAGGGGCAGGCTTTTTGCTGTGCGGGGTGTTTGCCTGTACGGACGATACTTTCGACCGGCATTACCAAGCCAATCCGAACATCGTTGCGGAAAATAATCTGTGGGAAAGCCTTACATCGACCCCGGAACTGAGTCGTTTTACCGAATGGCTGAAAATATACGGATACGACGAATCTTTGTCGCAAACACAAGCCTACACGGTCTTTGCACCCAATAATGAGGCGCTCGCCCTCCTGGACACAAGCGGTATAGATGTAGTGGCCGAATTGATCGAAAACCATATCGCCCGGTTTATGTTGCCCCTGCCCGGCAATGCCGCGACGGTGGTCGCTACTTTAAACAGAAAGCGGATTAATTTTGAAAACCTGGCGGGCAACTACTATTTCGGGTCGGCCGCTTTCGCAAATCCGGTGAAAAGCCTCGTTGCTTCCAATGGAATTATTCATGTACTGAACAATTATGAATCCTTTTTTCCCAACACCTGGGAATATTTAAGCAAGGGAACCGGTTTGGATTCGATTAAAAATTACCTCTATGCCCACGATGAAATGGAATTTATTCCGGAACTCAGTGTGCCCGGAGATATTGTAGATGGACAACAAACCTATCTGGACTCGTTTTTTTTCAATAACAACACAGTACTGAGCCGGATAGGTTATATCAACCAGGAAGACAGTTCTTATGTGATGATTGTTCCCGACAATACCGCATGGATAGAAGCCTACAACCGCATCAAAGACGATTTTGTCTATTACAATAAAAGCGCCGCCATTGCCGATTCCATGCAGCGGGCCAATGCCTCTTTTGCTCTGGTGCAGGACTTGGTTTTCAACAATACAACGCAAATATCGCCGCAAGACTCGCTGGTTTCCACCACGAAACATGCCTTTTTTAATCCGCAATACCTCTTTGAAGAGGCCGATCCGCCGGTAACAACCAGCAACGGAACGGTTTTTGTTACCAGTCAGTTGAAGTTTAACGCCTGGGAATCGTGGCACGAACAGATTCAGGTCGAGGCCGAACGCACTTTCGGACGCGAAAACACCCTGTCGACGCCATTAGTGCTGCGCACGACCGATGGAACTGCTGCTATTTCAGACCTCCGCTACCTGCAACTGGAACCGACTACCTCGACCGGAAATCCCACCGTTACTTTTGAAGTCCCGAATACCCTGTCGAGCTACTACAATATCTATTGCGTCTTTGTATCCGGGAAAGTGCGAAATCCCAATGCGGAGGGATTAAAGCCGTGTAAAGTGTATTTCAACCTGAGCTATTTGGATCATAGCGGAAATTTCGCAATAGACCGTTTCCCGGAATCCGGAACCATCGAAACCGATCCCAATATCATTGATACTGTCCTGGTCGCTTCCAACTTTAAGTTTCCGACAGCCAACTACGACGAGAAAAAAACAGGCGGCGAAAATGACGTAAAAGTCACCCTGAAAGTGGTCAGTAATGTCGGAAGGTCGGAAACGACCAATTTCTCGCGGGAATTACTGCTGGACTGCATTTACTTCGAACCTAAAAAGCAATAATATTTACCTGTAAAAAAGTTTCGACATGAAAGATATACACATCAAGGATATACACATCAAAGATATGCATACAAAAAGCCTGAATGGCAGGTTAATACATGACAAGTTTATATATGTATGCTGCCTGGTTTTATTGATTTGCGGGACGGTTTCATTCAACGCCCGCGCCGCTGCCCGTATAGACGTTTCGGAGCAGCCGGATACCGTGCAAATTACGGAAACTGCAGAAGTCCCAGCAAACGCAGGAAACACGGAAATCAACCTCATTGTAGTAAAACTCTCGGTACAAAAGAACGGCGACAAGTCATATTCCATCAAAGGAGTTATTTTGGATGCCGCAACAAAATCACCCCTGCTGGGTGCCAGGGTGCAAAGCAAAGACCGGAAACATTCGGCGATGACCGATGAAAACGGCGCTTTTACCATTCAAGTCCCAGACTACCTGACCCAACTCTACCTGTCGGCGCCTGATTATACTCCAGTGGAATATCCCATCCAGGGCAAACTGGAGATAGACGCCGGACTTTACCGCGCCTTGCCGCCGTTGCGTAACCCCGCAGCACTGTCGGCCAGCGAAGAGATACAGACGTTTCTGGGAGGCGATATCCGGGTCATCACCCATTCGGGAGCGCCCGCTATTGGCGCCTCCATGTTTATCCGCGGCTACAACTCCCTGAATGCCGGTTCACAGCCGCTGATTGTCGTAGACGGTGTGATCTTCGATAACCAGTACGACCGCACTTCCATTCACGAAGGTTTTACACTCAACCCGCTGGCAAATATCAGCATGGACGATATTGAAAGTATCCAGGTAATCAAAGACGGCACGTCGCTCTACGGCAGCAAAGGTGGAAACGGCGTCCTGCTCATTCAAACCAAAAGAGGAAAAGACCCGGTTACTCAAATCACTTTCTCGGCGCTGACCGGATATAACGAACGTCCACAAACGATACCTCTGCTCGATGCCGGACAATTCCGGGTCTATATCAGCGACTTGTATAAAGAAGTAGTCAGCGACCCGTCGCGTTTAGCCCAGTACGCTTTCCTGAACGACAACCCTGCTTATTACGACTATCCGCGCTATCATAACAACAACGACTGGAACAACGACGTGTACCGCAACAGCTATACGCAATCGTACAACATCGGGGTGAGCGGAGGAGACGATGTTGCGCTTTACCATTTATCCATAGGATACGCCAGCGCCAACAGTACGCTGAAAGCCAACGATTTCACCCGCTTCAACGCCCGCTTCAATTCCGATATTGATGTGACGGACAAATTCAGCGTCTCGTTCGACCTGGCCTATTCGCAAACCGACCGCAACCTGCGCAACGACGGTTTCAGCGAAACATACGGTTACGACGACGTTACCTCCCCGTCGGTACTGGCGTTGATTAAAGCGCCGATTCTCATTCCCTACGAATACTCCAACAGCGGACAAATTACTTCAGGGCTGTCCGACGTCGATTTCTTTGGAATAGCCAATCCGGTATCCATCCTCGAAAATGGAATCGGCGAAAACTCGCAAACACAGTTGTCGCTCTCTATCCGTCCCAGTTACAAGTTCTCACAGGCATGGAAACTGTCCGGGCTGTTTAATTATTCGCTGGGCAACCTGTTTGAAAAATATTTCCGTCCCGACGCCGGAGTAAACGCAATCGACTTGACCGGACAAGGGGATTATTCCAGAAATCACGTAAAAGCGCAGAACGCCAAACAGATTTCGATGACTGCCGACCTGTTCGTGAACTGGAACAAACAATATGCCATGCACGCTTTCGACCTGACCGGCGGCCTCCGTTTCCTTTCCGATTCGTACAAAGGAGAATACGGCTCCGGACACAACACGGCCAACGACTTAAACCATAACTTGGCCGCATCCCTGTTTTTCCGCGAAACAACCGGTTATGACGATAACTGGCGGTCGCTTTCGTGGTATGCTCGTGCCGGATATAGCCTCTACGAAAAATACCTGCTATCGGCAGATATTTCGGCAGATGCCTCTTCCCGCTTCGGGATAGATGCCGATTTACTACAAATAGGCGGTGTTCGCTGGGGGATTTTCCCGGCGGTGAACGCCGCATGGCTACTCTCGTCCGAGAAGTTCATGCAGTCCCTGACTTGGGTCAATCTCCTGAAACTGCGGGTGGGATACGGCTTGTCGGGCAACGATAACATCCCCATTACAGGCACGCAGACGTATTTCAGTTCCATCCGTTACCTCGACCAGTATACCGGTAAAACCCTGGCAAACATCGGCAACACTTTCCTGAAACCGGAAACCGTCGAAAAACGGAGCGCCGGAATCGACCTGAGCCTGCTCAACCACCGCCTGTCGCTGTCGGCCGACCTGTTTCAACACGTCACATCCGACCTGCTGACGCTGAAGCAATTCAAATACCTTGCCGGAATGGATACCTATTGGACAAACGACGGGAAACTGGAAAACAAAGGCTACGAAATATCGCTCAACGTCAAACCATTGGCCTTGCGCGACTTTCAATGGGAACTGGGTGGAAGCTTGACGCAATACAAAAACAAGATACGGGAATTGCCCGACGGCGATTATATCACCACGCTCTACGGCGGCGAGATTAAGACATCCGTCGGTCAACCGGCGGGATTGTTCTATGGATATAAAACGGAAGGCGTTTTCTCCACCACACAGGAAGCAGCAGCAGCCAACTTGAAAGTCCTCGACAACACCGGTATCGGCTACCTGCCTTTTACGGCCGGCGACGTACACTTTGCCGATTTGTTCAATGACGGTATCATCGACGAAAAAGACAAGACCATTATCGGCGACCCCAATCCCGATTTTACCGGTTCGTTCAATACGCGGATTGCCTATAAGAAACTGTCCGTCAGCGCGCTGTTCACATTCTCTTACGGCAATGACGTTTATAATTACGTTCGCTCACAACTGGAGGCAGGATATACCTTTTTCAATCAATCTTCCGCCCTGCAAAACCGCTGGGTGAGCGAAGGGCAGCAGACCGACATTCCCAAAATATCGGGCGGTGACCTGCTCGGAAACAGACGTTTTTCCGACCGCTGGATTGAAGACGGCTCCTACCTGCGCTTCAAAGCGCTCACAGTGGCCTACGAAGTACCCACGAACTGGATATTTCTATCCGGTTTCACCATCTGGGCTTCGGCCAATAATCTCTGTACATTCTCGAAATATCTGGGCGCCGATCCGGAGTTTTCCATCAACAATTCGATCCTCTATCAGGGAATTGACGCCGGATTACTGTCGCAGGGAAGGAGTTATTTTATCGGATTAAAACTGAACCTGTAAACAGGAGAAATTATGAACAAGAACATGATAAAAAACATGAACAAGAACATGAAAAAGAATATGAAAAGAAATATCTTCCTGTCATGCCTCATGGCATGTATCATCGGCCTGTCGTCGTGCGAAGACATCCTGACGGTCGACTCGGCGCGATATGTAACCGTCGATGATAACACGCTCACATCGCCGAACGACTCGGTCGCGTCCATCCTGGGCTTACTGAGAAACCTGCAAGACGTTGCCGAACGCTACGTGCTGTTTGGCGAAATGCGGGCCGATTTACTGGATGTAACGGAATATACCTCGGCTGCCATCCGGCAATTGAGCGACTTCACGGTCGATCCGACCGGCGAATACGCCGATCCCCGCGATTACTATACGATTATCAACAACTGCAATTATTTCATCAGCCGCACCAGTGGCGAGAACCATGTGCTGGCAAATGAAAATGCAGTAGCCCGAAGCATCCGTGCATGGACATACATGCAAATTGCTTTCAACTGGGGGAAAGCCTACTACTTTACCGAACCCATACTCTCGGTGAAAGATGAGGAAAAGAATTTTCCCGCCTATACGATTCCACAGTTGATAGATGCACTGATTACGGATTTGGAACCTTTCGCCGAAGCGGACTATCCCAATTTCGGAACCATTTACGAGTTCAGCAGCACAAACCTGTTCTTTCCGATAAAAGTGCTCCTGGGCGATTTGTACCTGTGGAGAGGAGGTTCGGTGGACGATTACGAGAAGGCGGCGAATTATTATGTGGAATACATCGACCATGGCAGATCTATGACCAATGTTTATACTCCCGTCATTCAGTGGACTTACGATAACTTCATCCAGCAAAATTTTGAAACATCCTATCCGCAGAACAATAACTGGACTGGGTATACTTATGCGAACAACTCGAATTACGAATTGATTACAGCAGTACAAATGGCGACCGAAGCCGAGAACGGGAAAATAACTCAACTCTGGCAGAAAATTGAGCAATATCGCATTTCCGAAGTGGCTAATACTTTATGGGATGATCAAATTTATGTATTGCGTCAACCTACCTCCACCGGCTATACGAACTATTACACGATGGGCGATTGTAGAAAGCTGGGGAACAATTACACCGAAGGAAGTTACGCCTCGCGTATACTGAATGGCGTTACGGTTAGATTTCGCATGGTCCGCAAAATGTTTAATATGGAACATTTCATGCTCTATCGCATGGTGTTGATTCACTTGCGTTACGCTGAGGCAGTAAACCGTGCCGGTAAGCCGCACACGGCTTTCGCTGTATTAAAATACGGATTAAATTCGCTCACATTGGCCGACAACACCCGGATACCGCAAGAGGAATTGGCCGATGCGAAGCCCTATATCACCATTTTCAACGATGCAAAGTATCTGCAAACCAACACTATCGGGGTACATGCCCGCGGATGCGGTGACGCCGAATACAATCCGTTTTACTACATTGGATGGAACGGATGGGACACAACCCTCGAAACGCTTTCGGACACCATCCAGTGGGTAGAAGAAGCGATCTGCACGGAATTGGCGCTGGAAACATCTTTCGAAGGCAACCGCTATCAGGATTTAATGCGCATGGCGATGCGCAGAAACGACCCTTCGTTTTTGGCTAAGCGCGTAGCTGCCAAGCACGGAACCGACGAAGCCAGAATATACAATTTGCTACTGGATACGAAAAACTGGTTCTTACCGGAACCCGCCAGGTAGGGGCGAATGCCATTCGCCCCTACGTAAACAATGAACATATTTTTCTATTTCAATCTATTATAAACAATTAAACACTCATTCAATCATGAAAAAAAATTATCTATTAGGATTTTTACTGCTCATGTTCATAGCAGTACAAAGCTGGGCACAAAGCGACATTACCAGCCTCGTTTTGGTCAATGCGAACTTTGATGAACAATGGAATTA
>JAISFI010000023.1 GCA_031263685.1 Dysgonamonadaceae bacterium
CTGGATGAACGCAGCCTGCTGTCCGGTTCGAGGGACGAAGGTCTGGAAGAAGGTCTGGCAAAAGGTCGCGAAGAAGGACGTGTGGAAGGACTTGAAGAAGGTATGGTAAAGGGTCGCGAAGAAGGACGTGTGGAAGGTCGTGAAGAAGGTCTGGTAAAAGGTCGCGAAGAAGGCCTCGAAGAAGGTCTGGTAAAAGGCCTCGAAGAAGGTTTAACAAAAGGTCGCAAAGAAATAGCCATTAATGCATTGAAAAAAGGGATGTTGCCGGAGGCCGTCAGTGAATTGACAGGCTTGTCGTTGACTGAAATCCACAAACTGAAAGGTTGAATGTGAATAACCCAGTGAAGCGACTGGGGGTTACAGCAGGAGTTCGGCGTTAACCAATTCGGAACGGATTCCATCTCGGTAGTATTCGGCGTAAGCTGCAAGTGACGTATAATACGGAGATTTTAGTTTATTCTTTTATAAAACGCTATGATTTTTGCATGGCACTTATTTGTATTTATAACCATATATCACTACTTTTGCAACCCAGGATAAATCGACCAACCGATTTATAAAAAACAAACCAATATATTAAAAACATATTCATGAACATTCTACTGTTAGGCTCCGGAGGCCGGGAACATGCGCTGGCATGGAAAATCGGACAAAGTCCGAAATTGAACAAACTTTTCATTGCGCCGGGAAATGCCGGAACCGCAGCCACAGGTATCAACATACAGATTTCGGCCACAGATTTCCCTGCTATCCGGGCATTTGTGCTGGAAAATGACATCAATATGGTCGTTGTCGGGCCGGAAGATCCGTTGGTAAAAGGCATCTACGATTTCTTCCAACAAGACCCTGCTTTGAAGCAAATCCTCCTTATCGGGCCATCCAAAGCGGGCGCACAACTGGAAGGAAGCAAGGATTTTGCCAAAGCGTTCATGCAACGGCACGGGATACCTACCGCCAACTATCTAAGCGTCACCCAAGGAACCATCGACGAAGGTTTCCGCTTTCTGGAAAGCCTGCCCGCGCCTTACGTGCTTAAAGCTGACGGACTGGCAGCCGGCAAAGGCGTCCTCATCATTCCCGACCGGGCAATTGCACAAAAAGAACTGCAGGAAATGCTGGGAGGCATGTTTGGCGATGCCAGCAAAACGGTTGTCATCGAGCAATTCCTGTCCGGCATTGAATGTTCCGTCTTCGTGCTAACCGACGGCAAAGACTACAAAATCCTGCCCGTAGCCAAAGACTACAAGCGCATCGGAGAAGGAGATACCGGCCTGAACACCGGAGGCATGGGCGCCGTATCGCCCGTTCCCTTTGCCGACGATACGTTTATGCGAAAAGTCGAAGACCGCATCGTCATTCCCACCATCAAAGGACTTCAACAGGAAAACATCGACTACCGCGGTTTTATCTTCCTCGGATTAATTAACGTGAACGGCGAACCGATGGTCATCGAATACAACTGCCGCATGGGCGACCCGGAAACGGAAGTCGTGATGCTGCGCATCCAAAGCGACTTGGTCGATCTGCTGGAAGGCGTCGCCACCCAGTCGCTGGCAGAAAAAATCCTGACGGAAGACACTCGCAGCGCCGTAACCGTCATGCTCGTATCCGGCGGTTATCCGGGCGATTATGAAAAAGGCAAGGAAATCACCGGCTTGAATCAAGTCGAAAACAGCATCGTCTTTCATGCCGGAACTCGAAGCGAAAACGGAAAAATCGTCACCAATGGCGGACGGGTGATTGCCGTCAGTTCCTACGGGAAAGACAAAGCCGAAGCGCTCGCACAATCTTTCGAAAATGCAAAAATCATCTCTTTCGATAAGAAATATTTCCGCTCCGACATAGGATTTGACTTGTAGTACAGTGGTTGAAGTAAAAGAATAATGGTCGAATTACAGAAAAAAATCATTAACAGCCGGTTAAGCATCCCCTTAACCATCCTGCTTATTATCGGATTGAGATTACATGCCGGGGTTGATCTCTTATCTCCCATCCCTGTTGCTGTATTGCTCATCCATATTGGGATTGCCTTTTCGCTGTTTTTCATGAATCACTCGTTCAATATTATACGGCGAAAGACCACGCTCCCATCCATATTTTTCCTGCTGACCACCGGTACAAATGCGTATTACTTCACCAACCTTACTGCAAGTGTCATTACCCTGTTGATCATACTTTGCCTGATATGCACGTTTGCATCATACCGGAATCCGGACAGTCAGCGATATTTGTTCAACATCTCCATCCTTCTATCTGTCGGGGCGCTTTTATGGCTGCCGGCCATCTTCTTTTTACCCTTGTTCTGGCTGTCGTTTATTCAGTTCAAAGCCTTCAACGGGAAAAGTTTGCTGGCCTCCCTGCTCGGTATTTTACTCGTCCTCCTGTTTGTTTTTACCTGGGCGGTGTACGAAGGAAATCCCGAAAACATCTTGCAAAAACTGTTGGCCTACAGGAACCTGTTCCCCGCAGATTTAGATACCTGGAGTTCGATAGAAATAGTCAGGGCGCTTTATATCGCAGCGCTTTCCATTATATCACTGATTTATTTGATGAGGAATCTTTATTCCGAGAAAATAAAATCGCAAACCATTCTGTTTCACCTTTACATCTTTTTTATGGTGACGATGATTGGCGCAGTGTTCTTTTTTTCGGAAAAATACATCTTCTGCTCCATGCTTTACCTGTTTGCCTCGCTCATTATTTCCTATCTGTTTACCCTGTTTCATAAAAAATTTGTGGCCTGTCTGTTGCTGTTCAGTCTCCTGTTTTATATCAGTACTTATTTTATTGCCTATTACGAAACAATCCTTTCAGAACTGTATTATGGATCATTTTGAAGTCAACATACTGGGTTGCGGATCGGCGTTGCCGACCACCAAACACGCTTTGTCCGCTCAAGTAATCAACCTGCGGGAAAAACTCTACATGGTTGATTGTGGAGAAGGTACCCAGCTTCAGTTTCGGAAGACAAAATTGAACTTCAACCGGCTCAACCAACTCTTCATTTCTCATTTGCATGGCGATCACTGTTTCGGCATACCCGGACTACTGTCGACGTTAGCGCTGCTGGGACGAACGGGCGAAATCGTAATTCATGCCCATCCGGATGCGGAAAAGATTTTTCGTCCCGTGCTGGATTACTTTTGTCGGGAGATGCCTTACCGCGTCCGGTTTAACAGCATCAACCCCGGTGCACATGCCTTGATTTACGAAGACCGTATCGTTAAAGTTTACAGCATACCGCTCAAACACCGAGTTCCGTCTTGCGGATTTTTATTTGAAGAACTCCCCAAATCCCCTCATATCATCCGGGAGATGGTCGACTTTTACCGGATTCCATTCAGCCTTATCACCTCCATAAAAAACGGCGCCGATTTTGTGACAGATGACGGAATGGTCATCCCCAATCATCGCCTTACACGTCCGGCCGATTTGCCCAAAAAGTACGCTTACTGTTCGGATACCGCTTATTCCGAAAAAATCATTCCTATCATCGAAAAAGCAGATTTGCTGTATCACGAAGCGACTTTTGCCCAGCAGGATATAGCCCGCGCCAAAGAAACATACCACTCGTCGGCGCAACAGGCCGCGATGATTGCCCGGAAAGCACAAGTGAAACAGTTGTTTATCGGACATTTCTCGGCCAGATACCCGGACGAAAATATCCTGTTGCAGGAAGCAAGGGAAATCTTTCCTCAAACAACAGTCGCTACGGAATATTTGAAAATTAAGCTGTAATCCCGGAAAAATTACTACTTTTGCAACGCTGATGTTTTATACACTAACTAAAATGCATACTCAATTGAATGGAGCAAGTGATTCAGGAGCAGCATTGAGTATCATAATGACTAATTTTATACAATGAAGCAGTTCAGAGCCGCCATCATAGGGTATGGCAATATTGGGAAGTATGTATTGGAAGCAATACAAGCCTCGCCGGATTTTGAAGTGGCGGGCATCGTGCGTCGGAATCCTGCCGACAAACCTGAGGCAATAGCCGGTTTGGAGGTCGTAGACGACATTAAGAAGTTAAAAGATGTAGATGTAGCGATACTTTGTACCCCTACTCGAAGCGTCGAAGCGCATGCAAAGGAAATATTGTCTTTGGGCATTAATACTGTAGACAGTTTTGATATTCACGGCAAGATTGTAGACCTCCGACGTGCGCTGGACAAAGTAGCTAAAGCAAACAATTCCGTAGCCGTAATCTCGGCAGGCTGGGATCCAGGGAGCGATTCCGTAGTAAGAACGCTGCTGGAAGCCTGTGCACCCAAAGGTATTACCTATACCAATTTCGGTCCGGGCATGAGCATGGGACATACAGTAGCTGTCAAAGCCATTCAAGGCGTCAAAGCAGCTCTGTCCATGACGATCCCGCTGGGAACAGGTGTACACCGTCGAATGGTTTATATTGAAGTAGCCGATGGCTTTGATTTCAAAACCGTTGCCGACCATATTAAATCCGATGATTATTTCGCTCACGATGAAACACATGTATTTCAGGTTCCGTCTGTCGACGAGTTGAAAGATATGGGACATGGCGTCAACCTTGTTCGCAAGGGCGTTTC
This sequence comes from Dysgonamonadaceae bacterium, assembly GCA_031263685.1. Lineage (GTDB taxonomy): Bacteria > Bacteroidota > Bacteroidia > Bacteroidales > Azobacteroidaceae > JAISFI01. The sequence goes on from JAISFI010000023.1 coordinate 4,569, forward strand.
CGGAGATACGCAAAACCAGCTTTTCGAGTTCAACATGAAAATCAATAATCCGGCGTTGACGGCACAGATATTGATTGCCGTAGCGCGTGCAAGTTTCAAACAGCAGGCGGGCGCTTATACGATGATCGAACTTCCTCCGGTAGATATGTTATATGGAGATAAAGAGACATTAATCAATAAATTAGTATAAAAATGTTGTCATTTATTACCTGGAACGTTAATCCTGCCTGGTTTCATTTCCCGGATTTTATTCCCTTGTTGGGAGGCCGGGAAGTTAGATGGTACGGACTGCTTTTTGCGGTCGGATTTGCCATCGGTGCATATATCGTACACGAGATCTGGAAGAAAGAAAAACTGAAAGAAGAGTGGTTTGACAAACTGTTCGTCTATGTTTTTGTCGCAACTGCCGTAGGCGCCAGACTGGGTCATTGCCTGTTCTACAACCCTGGGTATTATCTCGCTCACCCGGTAGAAATACTGAAAATCTGGGAAGGAGGCCTGGCCAGTCACGGGGGAACGCTCGGAATCATCATCGCCGTATATTTTTACTCAAAGAAAATTACACATCAGAGCATGTTGTGGACGTTTGACCGTCTGGTGGTGCCCGTAGGTTTGGTAGCTGCCTTCATCCGCATGGGAAATTTGATGAACTCGGAAGTTTTTGGACGTCCAACAGGCTCTTCCTGGGGATTTCGCTTCGTCCGGTCGGTCGAATGGAGCAGGCCGCCTATTAGCGCGGCGCCCTGTCATCCGACGCAATTATACGAGGCGTTTTGTTATCTGATCACTTTCGCTATCTGCATGTGGCTGTACTGGAAAAAAGATGCACAGAAAAAAGAAGGATTTCTTTTCGGCATTTTCCTGACAGGTATTTTCCTTTCCCGTTTTTTTATCGAATTTCTGAAAAACAACCAGGAAGATTTTGAAGCCGGCATGTTGCTGAACATGGGACAACTGTTAAGTATCCCGTTCGTCGTCGCAGGCCTCTTTTTCGTCTGGAGGGCAATGAAAAGAGATAAGTATCCGAGACTGTAAAATAAAAACTATAAGCAAAAACCATAAGATTAAAATATATGCGAGTTATTATTCAAGAAGATTACGAGAAATTATCTCAGTGGGCGGCCTGTTACGTGGCTGCAAAAATAAAAAAAGCGAACCCCGGTAAGGAAAAACCTTTTATATTGGGACTTCCCACCGGCTCTTCGCCATTAGGGATGTATAAGCACTTAATAGCCTTACACCGAAAAGGCGTTGTTTCTTTCAAACATGTAATTACGTTCAATATGGACGAATATGCAGGTCTGCCGAAAGAGCATCCGCAGAGTTACTACAGTTTTATGTGGAACAACTTTTTTCACCATATTGACATCTTGCCGGAAAATGTAAATATCCTGAACGGCAATGCTGTCGATGTGGAAGCCGAATGTTGTGACTATGAAAACAGGATGAAAGCCCTGGGCGGTGTAGATCTTTTCCTCGGCGGCATTGGTCCCGACGGACATATTGCATTCAACGAGCCTGGCTCTTCATTGGCTTCCCGTACGCGGATGAAGACGCTTACAACCGATACGATTATTGCTAATTCCCGCTTTTTCGACAATGATCTGAATCAAGTTCCCAAGACTTCGCTGACGGTAGGCGTCGGCACGGTCATGGATGCTAAAGAGGTGCTGATCATGGTCAACGGGCATGGCAAGGCGCGTGCGCTTTATCAGGCAGTAGAAGGGCCTGTGACACAGATGTGGACGATTAGCGCCCTGCAACTGCACCCCAAAGGTATCATCGTTTGCGATGAGGCAGCTACAGACGAATTGAAGGTCGGAACGTACAAATATTTCAAAGAAATAGAAAAGGATCATTTGAATCCGGACTCCTTGTTGTAAAATTTACAAATCTTCATTCTACATTTATATTATGGCAGACGATAAAAAAATTATCTTTTCAATGGTAGGGGTAAGTAAAATCTTTCCCCCGCAGAAACAAGTACTTAAAAACATTTATTTGTCATTCTTTTATGGCGCCAAGATTGGAATTATCGGGCTGAACGGATCCGGGAAATCTACACTCTTAAAAGTCATTGCCGGAATAGATAAGGAATATCAGGGAGAAGTCGTGTTTTCGCCGGGATATTCTGTCGGATATCTGGAACAGGAGCCGCAATTGGACAGCAATAAAACCGTCAAAGACGTGATAAGAGAAGGTGTACAGGACGTTGTAGATATTCTTCAGGAATATGAAGCCATCAACGAAAAATTCGGATTGCCTGAGTATTATGAAGATTCGGATAAAATGGACATTCTTTTCGCCCGTCAAGCAGAATTGCAAGACCGGATTGATGCCACGGACGCCTGGAATTTGGATAGCAAATTAGAGCGGGCGATGGATGCGTTGCGCTGTCCGCCGGAAGAACAATTGGTAGGAACACTTTCCGGTGGGGAAAGAAGGCGTGTCGCCCTCTGTCGTTTGCTGCTCAAACAGCCGGATGTTCTGCTGCTCGACGAGCCGACCAACCACTTGGATGCAGAGTCGATCGACTGGTTGGAACAACACCTGCAACAATATTCCGGAACGGTAATCTGTATTACTCACGACCGTTATTTCCTCGACCACGTAGCTGGCTGGATATTGGAACTCGATAGGGGAGAGGGTATCCCCTGGAAAGGCAACTATACTTCCTGGTTGGAACAAAAAACCAAACGCATGGAACAGGAAGAAAAACAGGCCAGCAAACGCCGGAAAACCCTGGAAAGAGAACTCGAATGGTCTAAAATGGCGCCTAAAGCCCGCCACGCCAAAGGAAAAGCCCGCTTGAACTCCTATGAACAACTCTTGAATCAGGACACGAAAGAGCGGGAAGAAAAACTGGAAATCTTCATTCCCAATGGACCTCGCTTAGGCAATAAAGTGATTGTATCCCAGCAGGTGGCCAAGGCTTATGGAAACAAGCTACTATACGAAGACCTGAATTTTATGCTGCCTCCTAATGGTATTGTCGGAATCATTGGACCGAATGGCGCCGGAAAGACTACACTTTTCAGGTTAATCATGGGATTGGAACAGGCAGATAAAGGGACTTTTGAAGTTGGGGAAACCGTCAAAATCGGTTATGTAGATCAGTCTCATACGGATATAGATCCACAAAAGACTGTCAATGAAGTTGTTTCCGGTGGATCCGAATTTATCCGTGTGGGTGGAAAAGAGATCAATGCAAGGGCTTATTTGTCCCGTTTCAATTTCTCCGGTGGAGATCAGGAAAAATTGTGCGGTGTACTCTCCGGTGGAGAAAGAAATCGTTTACACCTCGCCCTCACGCTCAAATCGGAAGCGAATGTCTTGTTGCTCGACGAACCAACGAATGACATAGACATCAATACACTAAGAGCGCTGGAAGAAGGATTGGAAAATTTTGCAGGATGCGCCGTTGTTATTTCTCACGACCGCTGGTTTCTGGATCGTATCTGTACGCACATTCTTGCTTTTGAAGGCGATTCTCAAGTCTTCTTCTTCGAAGGTACCTATTCAGAATACGAAGAGAATAAAAGGCTGAGAATGGGAAATATAGAACCCAAACGAATCAGATACCGGAAACTAATAGAGTGAAGCATGAAAACACGTGCCTGTTCACTTCTCCTGGTTTCCTTTTTGTTTTTGCTTCATTTTCCGTTATCTTCGCAAACCATTGTTCGTGGTTTTGTCAGGGATTCCATCACCGGACAGGCAATTGTTTCGGCATCGATTAAATTTGAAGGGCGGGAAGAAACGGTTTCTTCAGCCCTTTCCGGGTATTTTGAAGTCCGGGACATAGCCGCTGTCCGGAACAACACTGCCGGTGTGCAATATATTATTGTATCGCACGAAAACTATCAGGAAAAAAAACTTTCCGTAACCGTCAACCAGATCAATGTATTCGACATCCTGTTGTCTCCCCAAGCGGAGTATCTTCGAAACCGGCAACAACAGGATAGCTTGCCAAACGCAGCAAACTATCCGGCTATCCTCCTCCTGCAAAAGATGCTTGGCAACCGAAAAATCCCCCCGCCTTCATATCGCTTACTGGTATTCGCCTCCGATTTGTTGACGGAAAACTATCTTCCAACACATCGCAGGGAAGAAAAGAACAAATTTAATATTGGCCCTGTCACTTCTTTTATTTCTCGAAATGGCATTGAAGGTATCCGGCTGGCCTTGGGCGGCGAAACCACTTCCAAGTTAAATCAGTATTTTTATTTCAAAGGATTAGGCGCTTATGGCTTCGGCGATCGACAATTCAAATATTCCGGAACGGCCACGTGGTCGTTCAATGGAAAAAATCCTAATCATGATTACGGACTGGATGCGTTATCTGTTCGATATCAATATGATATACAGTCATTGAACAGTTTCTTTTCTTCCGAATATCAACCGAATATTTTTCTCTCCTTTAAGCGGCAACAGGAAAATATGATGCGCTATCAGCGAAAGATTTCCGTCAACTATAGCAAAGAATTTAGCAATGGGATGGCTGCCGAAACATGGAGCTTCCTGAATCGGGAAACTCCGGCGGGAAGTCTGCAGTGGCTTTCGACAGATGAGCAGGGCGATATTCATATCACGAACACCTATAAAGTCGCCGGTGTTGGGTTGAAACTGCACTATACAAAAACTGACAAACCTCTCCAACATGGTTATACTCCCAACCTCTCGTTCTCCTATCAACAAGGCATAAAAGGCTTTCTGAATGGAGATTACGATTATCAATACGCTGAATTTGCCGTCCACAAAACATTTCCTGCAACCTTCGGATTGATTGCCCTCCATGCAAAAACCGGAAAAATATGGGGAAATGTTCCCTTTCCACTTCTGATTATTCCCAATTACAACCTGAGCTACGGTATTCGGCAGGGAGGATACAACCTGATGAATTTACTGGAATTTATTAGCGACAAATATGTATCTCTCGACATGGAAACACATTTTGACGGTTTACTGTTTAATAAGATTCCGTTTGTTTCCAATCTTAAATTGAAAGAAGTCATTACTTTTAGCGGGTTTTACGGAGATTTATCATCCGACAAACTTCCGGAAAATAACCGGACGCTTTTTATCTTCCCCGATATTTCAAGTCGTATGGGGAAAGTCCCTTATATGGAAGCAAGTATTGGATTGGAAAATATTTTAGGCTTATTTCGTGTGGATTATGTAAGGCGGTTGACATATCTCGACAAACCGGGGATTTCAAAAGGCGGCTGTCGGTTTTCATTAAAGCTACTGTTTTAATAAAAAAGAACGAGATGTCTCTTTGGAAGAAACATCTCGCCGTCAAGGGTTGGTCAAACTCATAGTCTATCGTGCTTAAACGAGTCTAGGGTATATTTTAACGTATAATCATAAATCTTATGAATTATACAATATGTTACTGTCTTTATGTATGTTTATACTCGTCTGTGAATTATAGTTTTTTACAGTTGAAGTACATCAAGTTGAGATGTTTCATATAGAAAACCATCCCTGTAAGTACAAAAACGAGCAGAAAGGTAAGCGTGCAACAAACCGCGGCTTTTTCATTCCTGAAGTTTTATAAACGCTGTTATAATTAGATCTACAACACTGTACAATAAAACTACAAATCCATACAAATATAATCACGGCGCAAAGGTAAAACAAATAATATATTCTGCAAAACAAAATGAGAGAATATATTATTTTTTATGTTTTAGTTACATATCAATGAGCGCATAAAAACCCCGCAAGTGTTGAGTAATAATAAACTTCAATCGCTTGCGGGCGGGTCGTTTTCAGAATTAATTGCGATGTGGTTAGGTAATTCTTCATTTTTATTATCTTTTAGTGAAAAAAGCGAGCCATTTTTTTGCAGATACTGCTAATTCATTGTGTTACATTAGATATGAATATATATGGATTAGATGCAGGAAATAGGATGTTGTGGAATATTCTACAATGACTGTGGAATAATTCCACAATATGCTACACAATTCCAATTTTATTTGCGTGCAACGCTCTGCTTCGACATCGCACATACACCCGACGTTTCACATCGGGACTACCAAAATAGCATCCGTTCCGTCTTCCGTTGCAACAAATTCGTTTTTAGTTCTTACTGTCTGTGTGTAATTGAAAAAAATATATACCTTTGCACCAGCAAACTAAAACATAAACACTATGGGACGATATTTAAACCCCAAATATGATTTGCCGTTCAAGCACATCTTCGGCGAGCACAAACATTTGTGCATAAGTCTTATTAACAGTATGCTTCCACTCGAAGAAAACCGGGAAGTGGTAGAAATCGAATATCAGACCGGCGAACTGACACCGCGAGCCAAAGGCATGAAACACTCTGTGGTAGACGTGCGCTGCACGGA
>JAISFI010000431.1 GCA_031263685.1 Dysgonamonadaceae bacterium
TTGAAGCGGTCAAAGACCTGTTTTTTCAGGGGCAATCCGATGAATTTACGGTAGATGATTTTTATGGAAGCCCCGGCGATTTCGGACTCCAAAAACTGTATTACAAGGAATTGGAACAGTTGTTTTTTTATGGAACTATTGTCTGGATGGGATGCGGCGAAATTAAGTATCCGGCAATCTGGAATATTCCGCAGGAATACCCTCATACTGCACAACGCGATATTGTTATTCCCAAAAATGGTTTTGAATGGACGGGGATTAGAGAAGGCTGGCAACCGCCTTCGGAAGAAGCGGAAGATGCATGGCACTCTGTGATGTCGCTGGTTATGGTTAGGGAATTTATCGCAGCCAATCCCGAAGAAAAAGTAAAAGTATATTTTTACCAGCCAAGTGTTGGCGTGGGCGACCCGAGGGATTGGAAATGGATTTTTATTTTGCGGAATCAATCCCCGCAGAATCAATCCTCGCCGACGGTGATAGACAATGTCTCCCTTGCCGAATGTAAACTGCAACAGAACATTCCCAATCCGTTCAGTCAATCGACCGTTATCCGCTATACTCTGCCGCAAACCGGCAAGCAGGCGCAGATGGTGATAACCGGTACTTCGGGGAGTGTTATCCGGAAGATACCGCTCCAATCAGGAACAGACAGCATAACAATAGAAGGCGGGGCTTTGTCTGCCGGCATCTATTATTATTCCCTCTATGTGGACGGCAGTCTGATTGATACGAAACAAATGATATTAACAAAATGAAAAATGAGAAAGAAAATGAAAACATTAAAATTTTTAATTGCTCTGCTTACTCTAAGTATGGGCATGTCTTGCTCGGAAAACGATACACCGGGACAACAACCGGATGATTCGCAAGGGCAGGATTTGCTGAAAAGCAAATTACTCGGCGAGTGGGTAGTCGCCAATCAAAAGAATAGCTGCATCTATTCTTTTGCAGACGATGACACGCTTTACATAAAAACAGAGGAAGGCAATACCATAGTACAATGGCCGTATCAGACGATTGCAGAAGATTCAATACGGATTATGCAGACATGGACAACGCACAACAAGGTTGTTTTTTATTCCAATGACAGCATTCGGATCAGCGATTTTCTGCCGGGCATTGCCGCTGTGTATCCGCCGATGTTTGCCGATGCGGTGCTGAAAAGATGGTTGAACGACGAGAAGCCGGAAACTTCACCTGCAATAAGCGGTATATGGGAAGTAAATACGATAAGTATTTCAGGTGAATTAACAAATATCGGTTCGCCGCCTGAAAATGCTTCATATTCAAATATTTCAATAGAAATTCCGGATGCCACACAAGCAGGTATAGGAGGTCATACTTTCTACAATACGATTTGGATTGAATTGGAGATAGCGGAACATCAACAAATCAATATCAAAAGTTATGGAGGATCCCGAATCGCAGAAGATGAATGGGGGATGGCTTTCAGAGATCATATAATGTTCAATGTTGTGAAATTCGATATCTCAAACAATGAATTGAAGTTTATGGATTCACAGAATAATCCGGTTATAGTGTTCACTAAAAAGAATTGACATGAAAAAGACATTTTGCGTAATTATTGCAACCATGCTCACATGTTCAGTATATGCTCAAAATTCGGACGCTTATATAGAAAATGAATTTATAATATGGTTGGAACAGGGAGTAGATGCGGCAAAATTTGCTGCTGATTCCGATGAAGGAATTGTTCCGAAACGTCTTTTGTCCGGAAGGCTAAATATTTGGCTTTTCGAAATTACAGACAGAACAGGACAAAGAGATATGAAAATGAGTAATCTGTCGAAAAATGCCGGTATTAAACACATTCAAAATAATCATACCAATATCACTGTAAGAGCCATTACTCCAAATGACCCTTATTACAGTCAGCAATGGGCGCCGGCAAAAATCAGTTTGCCCGATACCTGGGATGAATTTACCACAGGAGGCTTTACCTCAACCGGTGACGAGATTGTTGTAGCTGTTATTGATGCGGGATTTGATCTGAATCACGAAGATTTAAGTTTTTGGAAAAACATTTATGATATTCCGAATAATGGAATAGATGATGACAATAATGGTTATATTGATGATTACGACGGATGGAATGCTATTACTCATACAGGAAATATTAGTGTTGATAATCACGGAACACACGTTGCCGGTATAACTGGAGCCATTGGAAATAACAACAAAGGTGTGAGCGGAGTAAATTGGAATATTAAACTTTCGCCGGTTTGTGGCTATTCCGCATTGTCTTTAAATGAGGCAACAGTTGTTGAAGCTTATTCCTATGTATTGGAACTGCGGGCGACGTATAACGAAACCAATGGACAACGCGGGGCTTTTATAGTGGCTACCAATTCATCCTTTGGAGTTGATCTGGGAAATCCTGCTAATTATCCTGTTTGGTGTTCGATGTATGATGCCTTAGGTAATGTTGGAATATTAAGTTGTGCGGCTACTGCTAATAAAAATTGGAATATAGACCAGGTAGGAGATGTGCCTACTGCCTGTTCAAGTGAGTATCTAATAGCAGTAACAAATACCACTTCTACAGACGATAAAAACACAGACGCAGGTTATGGTGTTAATACCATTGATATTGGAGCTCCGGGAACGGACATTTATTCTACATATCCAAATAATACTTATGGAAATCTGACGGGTACATCTATGGCAACCCCTCAAGTTGCAGGTGTTATTGCTTTAATGTATGCAGCAATGCCACAAAGCATGATACAGGAATACAAAACTAATCCGGCGAGTTTTGCCTTGTCTGTAAGACAGTATTTACTTGATGGAGCAGACAAAATTCCATCGCTTGACGGATTGGTTGCTTCCGGCAGATTAAATGCTTATACTGCCGTGCAGGCAGCATCATGCGCAACTATCAACTTCACCAATCGCACCGTTACCACCAACACTACCGTTACCAGTTGCGGCGACATCAACGTCCAAAATGTCACCGTCACCAACGGCGCCAAGCTCACGCTCGACGCCGCAGGCGAGGTGAATATCATCCGTGATTTTGAAGTAGAATTAGGTTCTGAATTTGAAATAATCAAATGAAAAAAATGAACGATTGTCTATCAAAAGAAATCCCGCTCGGCGTAGCGTTCAGGGCTTTCAGCCCTGAACCTGACGGCTATGGCGCGAACGCTACGCCGGGCAGAGGAATGAAGATGAAAACTTATTTTTTATCAATTACTGTTTGCCTGTTTCTCTTTATGTCCTGCGGAATGGAAGAAACGCAAAATAAGGAAAATACGGATACAGTAAAGGAAACACAACAAGAAAGCGCATCAGGCGATGAAATAAACGCTTGTGGTGTTACCGATCCCGCAAAAAATCTTCCCTGGCTTGCTGATCTTATTGAGAAAGCAGAAAACGCTAAAACGGCAGGTCCTCATAAACCGGGTGATGATTTTGCTACCGTTAACTATATAGGGCATATATGGCTTGAAAAATACAGGGGACAGGATCTGTTTGTAACCAATATGATGCTGGGAAGCGGCGGCGTTTTGTACTGGTTTTTCGATTGCTCCGGGAATCATTTAGTCTCAAGGCAACAGGAAAATTGCACTGCGTGTCAATATGTTGGGAATCATCACTTTTATGTAGAAGACGGTGATTTTGAATCTTTCGCATTGAATATGAAGTTAGATGCAGTTATTTATTCACCCTTTTAATTGATACGTATGAATAAATTTTTGATTTCATGTACGGCTGCTATTATTACCCTGCTTGGCGTAGCGTCCACGCTACGTCGGGCTAAAAGCAAGCGTCCACGCTTGCAGTTCAGGGCTTTCAGCCCTGAGCCTGACAACTATCGCACGGATGTTATGCCGCTTCGGGCGGAAAAAAAGCACATACACAGTGTATATTTTCTCCCACACAGTGTGGGAAGAAAAATACATAGTGTATATTTTCTCTCACACAGCGTGGGAAGAAAAATACATAGTGTATATTTTCTCTCACACAGTGTGGGAAGAAAAATACATAGTGTATATTTTCTCTCACACAGTGTGGGAAGAAAAATACACAGTGTAGATGCCTGTTTATTAAAATTTCTAAACTATTCACTTTAATATATAACAGATATGGCAAAATTTAATGCATTATTATTCCGGTCTTTGCCCAACGGGGCACATTACCGCTTTTTTGAGAAGGCAACAGGCGAACTTAATCTCGCCGGTGGCGATGTAAAATCGGCCATCGGACCGCTCGCCACAGAATTGAACAACTGGTTTGTGATGGAAACCGCCGACATGGACTGGTATCGCAAAAATGCGCTCACAGCCGCTATTGCCGACGCCAACCACCGTCTCGACAACGCTCTGGCAGGATTTTCGGCGCAGGTCAATGCCGCACGGCACAACGTTCATCCCAACGTTGCCCTCGCCGCCGAGCGTATCCACATCATGCTCAAAAGCTACGGAAGAGTCGCCGCCAAGCCTTATGAGGAAGAAATCGGTGACGTCAATTCCATCCTTCACCACCTCACCGGCGACCGCGCCGTTGACGTGCAAACGATCGCCGCCACTGAATGGGTGCAGGAAATCACTGCCGCCGTTGCCGAATTTATCGCCCTCCTGGCACAGCGCGACGCGGAAACGCTCAAAAAACCGCAGTCGGGATTCCCCGAAACGCGGCGCGGAATCGAAAACGTCTGGCATCAAATTGTTGTAAAGGTCAATGCCGGGGCGGAACTCAACCCGTCGTCCGGATTCACGGCTTTCATCAATGCTCTCAATCCTGAAATTGACCGCCTCAACGGCGAATTTCATCACGCAAAACAGGACATTGCCCACGCGGAACCCGCACCCATCCCGCAGCAGCATTATACAGGATACCCCTGTACACCTGCAACGGAAGTGCTGATTGTCACAAAAGACGCTACCGTCAGGCTGGAACTCGGCAAGGACTACAATGTGACCTACAAAAACAATGTCGAAGTCGGTAACGCCGAATGTACCATACACGGAAAAGGCGCCTATCGCGGACACAAGACGGTTACTTTTATCATTGCACGATGAAAATGGAAAATGCAAACCGGCTCACGCTCACGCTCGGCGTAGCGTCCACGCTACGTCGGGCTAAAAGCAAGCGTCCACGCTTGCAGCGTCTGTTTTGCAAGGCTGGAGCCTTGCTTTCAACCCGACGTAGCGTGGACGCTACGCCGAGCGTAAGCTTTCAGCCCTTGTTGGGCACAGAGAACAGTTTATACAGTATTTATTTTTATTCATTTATTAATTAATTTATTTTTTATTATGAGAAACATTCAACATTTCTTGAAACGGATCGCTCTGACAGCGATCGTCGGGTGTTTACCTCTCTTTGCTTTCGGGCAAACGGAGATTAGTACGGAGGCAGGCTTGCGGGCCATTGCCAGTGACCTTTCCGGCAATTACAAATTGACGGCGGATATTACGCTGACGGAAGAATGGACGCCGATCGGTACCTTCAAAGGTACTCTGGACGGCGACGGACACATTATTTCCGGCTTAGTCATCAACGCTTCCCATAGCGATAGAATCGCCCTGTTTTCGATAACGCAGGGCGCGACGATCCGCAACCTGGGTTTTGAAAATGCATACGTCAACGGACATAACGACGCTGCGGCGATCGCCGGGCAAATGCAGGGCGGTTTGATTGAAA
>JAISFI010000211.1 GCA_031263685.1 Dysgonamonadaceae bacterium
AAGATTTTTTTTGGTCATAACGTTATTTTAAAGACATTTTCTATTTATTTACAGGCTTTTGAATTTCAAGAAATAATTGATCCCATATAATTTTATATGTATCCGGCCGGCAAACAACATAATCATCATATTCGATTCCGTGTGTGCGGGTTTTGATCAGGTATACTTTATCACCTGTCTGAACAGCCGTCTTAAAACGTTTCTCCATATATTTCCGGTTATTTTTCATGTCAGAATAGAATCTCTTTTTCATGTCAGCATCATTGATAGAGGCAGTGATACTGTCGGCATACTGTTTCCAAGGTTTTGGCCGAAAACTCCATTCCATCCAGTGCGCCACAGAATCAAATCCGTTGACGCCTCTTCTTTCGATTATCCGGATATTCATTAAACCGGCATAATATGCGATGCGCATACTGTCTTCCAATGTTTCAACATAATTAAAGGACAGTAATTCTGTTTCCTGTGCGTTCCTGATCCATATACTCCAGTTGCGAAACAGGTTTTCAAAATTACATTCGCATGAGGTTAACGGTGTGCCATGTTCATATATGGATATATTGTGCCGCTTATCGTTTATATCCTGTCCGCAGGTAATACCGGAAAACAACAGGATGACGCATACTAAAAAACATTGACCCGTCAGTCGGTATAATAAAATTCCACAAATAGTCATATTTGCATTCTCTGAAAATTCCAAATTCAATTTACTTAAAAAAGTGGTTTCGGATTTCCTGTTCCAATGATTCCCTTCACAACAAAGAAAAAATCTTCTTAAAATTGTAGATATCCAATCTTGTGAAATTTTTTAGAAATGGGAAAATCCGAAACCGACTTCTTAATTTATCAGTATTAATTTAACATGGCTGGCGAAACTGATACTATTCCGGAATGACCATCACCACCACCTGAAAATGTGAACCCGGTTCCATTCCATCCGAGACTGACCGAAACGCCATACCTGTGAGTATATGCCCATGCAAAAATTAAAAGACCTTGTGTGCCCTGTTCAAACGATATAAATTGAATAGCCGCGTTCGCAAAGTTAGGCCACACTGTTTCATAGGATGCCTCCATATTATAAAAATTATCAATTGATTTAAGCCCATTTGAACAACTTCCGGCAACTACACACGTAATACTTATATCAACTACTTTTATCCCGGCAAGGCTCCATGCTTCAAACCCCTGATAAAAGTCGTAAAAAAATGATGACTGATTGCCACATTCTGACGTAGACGATTCAGAGCCTGTATTTTCAGAACCGGATTTTAATCGAGGTGTTGCTATTGGTATGGTTGATTTTTCTGCTCTCATATTTTCATTGGCTTCTTTTGCAACAACGATATTGGAAAGCAAATTATCATAAATAATTCCTTTTTTATTGGAAACAAGACATTTCGTATTAAACTTACTGCCTTTATATTCCCATATAATATCGACTATTCCCATATCATCAGCCTCATATTCATAGATCGGAATAGAAAGAGAATGTGAGTTATGAGACATACCTGAACCTGATTTTTTAACCTCCACCGCATATTCAGATTGATGCTCCGGCGTTGAAATCAAATTATCAAGATGCCTTTCTAACTCTTTAGTGATACTTGTATTGCCTAAAGAGTTAAGTGAAAATGCATGTGAACTATCATTGTACACGGGAAAAAGGGATTTTTTGTTGAGTATCGCCATCTTTATTTTTTCAAGATCTTTACTTGAAGTAATCTTGCGGATATACTCGTAGTGTATTAACACCAAATCATTTTTCTTGATAAGACTGTCATTTTCCATAATCATATCTAATTGCTTTTGCCATATTGATTCACCCGGTTTACATCTGAATATTTTTCCGAAATATTCAAATTCACCCGATAAAAGAGGGCGAGCATCATTGTTTGAATGAGATTCAAATTTGTCAGGACTATATAGTTCCTGATCGCAACTTCCTATAAAAAGAACAGAACAAATAAAAACTGAAATAAGACTTTTTTTAAAATACATAATATAATTTATTTAAAATTAAAAATTTATTTAGATTAGAAAAAACACATTAATCATAATGTTATTGACTACACAAATATTAATTGCGTATTATCTATGAGAATCCATACTGTGTGAAATTTATGTTATTCTTCACGGGGATCGGTTGTTTGGGGAAACATTTTCCTTTTCATGAGATTGTATGAATGAACACATTTTCTGCTTCATCAATAATATTGTTTTCGATGGTATTTTCACTTCTTTATTTACTATATGTTTTGCCAGCAATAGCGCTTCATCTTTCCGTCCGATTTCCAAATATAACTCAGATAGCTGATATAAAGGACTAAATCTGACAGGACACATTGTGGAGGCAAGTTTTAAGTGATGTTCTGCACGGTCATATTTATATAATTTCATGTAATTATCTGCAAATAACATTTGTACATCCATATCATTATAAAACAGTTCACATCGTTTAAGAACAGATAAACTCTTTTCAAACTCTTTTACATAATGCAGTTCTGCAGCATGGTTATAGAGAAACAATCCATTTCTATCCAGATACTGATGTAGCTTATTGTATTCGTGTAAAACATTTTTAGTCTTTCCTGCCAAAGAAAGTTTTGCTACCTTATTCCATGTCATTTCTGCATTTATAAAAGGTATTGTAATACACAGAAAACCGATTGCGGTTGTTATAATTCCTGTACGTATAGCATAGGACACTTTGCCCGTTAACTTTTGTGATGGCATATAAATCACAGCAACGTTCAATAAAACAATTATCCAGGTAAAAGGATATTTGAAAGGATATGAAAAAAATGAGAAAATCATCATAGATAACACGCCTAACATGGCATAAAATTTAGGATTAGTCCTTTTCTGACAATAATAACGGAAAAGCAGTAATACTGATAGAAGTAGACCGGTCAACCCGATGGCGCCATGTTCAGACAGAATTAAAAGATATTCATTAAAAGGATATGATATATTATCTGCCAATAATGCATACTTATTATTAGCGTGGTTGTTAAAATATTCTGCTTGATAGAACATATACTTTGAATAGAATGATCCATACCCATGTCCAAGAAAAGGTTTATCTTGTACCATATTCCACGTACATTGCCAAATAAGTAATCGTCCATCAGCGGAATTTTTTTTCGAAAAATAAAGAACAGTAACAATTATAATAAACAAGCATATTCCAAATACCTTTATCCGTTGTGTATTCCGTATACTTGGAAATACGCTGTGAGCATAACACATAATTACAACCAAACTTGCTATTAATGCTGTTCGTGATCCTGATAAACCCATACCTATAAGCAATACGATCACTACGCCAATAGAAATCTTTCTTTCTAACTGTTTTGTATTCTGTAGAAAATAAAGGCTATAAGGAAATCCGCCAGCCAAAGCAGCGGCAAAACCCGCCGAATTATCGAAATTTCCTGTGACTTTGAAGTTAGAATTTTGAAATGGTAGCACTCCCATATATTGAAATATTCCATAGATTGCAAGTGCCGTGATGCACAAAATTACTATTCCATAAAGATAATTAATAGAGAACAATACCACTACCTGTTGGAAAAAGAAAAACAATAAAAATAGACAACCTAAATATGTTAGCAGGTAATAATTACCCCCTATTGTTACCCAATCCTTGATAAAAACAGACATTAACAAAATCAATAATATAATTGCTGGTTTTGTTAATAAATATATATTGCGTCTTACAGAGCAATATATAAGAGTTATCAGAGGTGTCGCCAATGTTAAACCAATCCATTTAGGTGTTACCTCAGAATAAACAAATTGTTTAGAAAAAGCAAACAACGCAATAATACAAAGCAGACAAAATGCTGATACAACCATCATGGTATTGCGATTCCTACTAACTAACATCTTAATATAATCTAAATATCGATCAAAATATCTACAGATTTCCCGCCGTATCGTTGTAATTTTCACAGCAGGAAAATAATTTTCCTGCCGTGAAAAATTTAACCCTGTCAGGCGGTCAGTCTTTCCGGAATTTGAGGTTCCGCAGCATTTCTTTCAGGCGTGCGCCCGGGGTGAGGATAATGCCCGCCTTTTTGACGGATGCAGCATTTACCTCCTCGATGGTCGCTTTTCCTTCGGAGCTGAGCGTGATCCGCAGGCTGCCCAGGTCGCCCATGCGGATAATGGCGCACCTGGAAAGGCCGTCGATGGATACATCCACCAGGGCGTACAGTACGGCGCGTATGTCGGCGCCGCTAACCGTACAAATCTTTTCGATGGCTTTGGTCAGGGCTTCAATGTCCATCTCTCCATCCATCACAGGAACGGCATAATACTTTTTGTCGCCGCCGCCCGCAATACCGGGCCGTCCTTTGGCGATCGCTTTAATTTTAATCGGCATAAAAGAATTTTTTTAAAATGAATAAATAAAAACGGTTAAAAAACGCGGGCGTTCGGGTACCCCCCCTGCGGCCCGCGTTCTATGATCAGTCAAACCCAATGAATCAGATATCGTCTCCGTAGAAAGAGACTTCGCCCAGGTTGATACAGTTGGTATTGTCCCAGTTCGGGAACTTGATCACCAGACGTATATAACGATACTTTTGGGTTGATTCGGGCAGCGGAAAACTGAACCCACAAGTTTCGAGCGCCTCCGGCGAATTCGTACTGCCTGACCCCCAGAGCGCCTTATCTGCATCATTGCTGCTATTGTGAGCTAATCCCGAAGGTTTCACTATCTCAAAATCGCCCAGCTTCACCCAGTCCTGTTGCCAGTTATGAATACCCGGTTCGGGTTCCGGAGCCAGATAATTATTATTCACACACCGTGGATCAGCCTTGGTCTGGTTGTCGGCATTATTGTTATCCGCATAGTTGGCGGGATTCTTCTGTACGACATAGGTCGTGCGGTAATACTTTTCAAATGCAGCCAGATCACTAAAATCTTCAATTTCTTTAGGCGCATCGGTCGCCCAAAGTTCGAAGAACCTCGGGCTGTGACCGGTATATGCGCCATTATCACTTCTGGCCCATATTTTGAATCTTGACAGAAGCGCTTCGGCTCCCATGTCGAAGGTGAAATGATGCGGATACTTGAACGTAGCGTTTGCATTTCCCGATTGATCTTCGGAATGCAAAATGCTCCTGTTATTGGAGGCATTGGCGGCGCCCCCGTCCCAGATTTTAGCCAAATTGCGATTGCCGACGCTGAAATCGGTAATGGGTTTCGTCCAGTCATTCGTGCTGCCGCCCGGGTGAGGGGTGGTATTGTCGCCGGGCTTGAAAGCCGCTGCAAATCTGCTTTTATCAATGAGCCGCTCAAACTTGGGCATGAAGTAATTCCGTCCGATCGACCGGAAGGTTTCCAGGCCGTTTTCGGGAAAATGAACGGTGTACAGCTCTATTTCATCACCGGTTTCCAGTCCCTCCAGCAGGGTTCTTTCTTCGTTGTTGGGTACTTCAACGCTTACCGTCTCCCCGCCCGTATTGACGTATTCTACAACCGTGTACAGCAAAGTTCCGGACGAGGCCAGTTCCCAGTCGATCTGCATTTCGCCCGTTTCGAGTTTGGCAATCTGCTTGAAGTTCCGGTTCCTCAGATTTTCTACATATACATCGCCCAGGACGTTTCCCGAAACTTCAACGGTTTTTGAACTGTTCGCGTCCGCGGAATCAAAAATTTGAAATTTAAAGATATATTCGGCTTCAGGGATATCGTACAATATGTGCTCCATCCACATTTCGCCTTCGGTAGTGCGGACTACGGGGATCGCAGCGTCTTTTTTAACCATGACGCTGTTCTCGCTTTCTTCCCAGCTGATGACGATTTTATTGATGCGCGGGTCGGCGTTGATTTTCCATTTGAACCCGATTTTGTTAAGCCCCGGCTGTACGGATAACGAATCGACGGCTCCGATATAGACTTCCATACCCCTGTCGAGGTATTTTTCGTGCAAACTGTTCATGTCGTCGCACGCGATCATGCCGACTGCGAAGCACGCCGCCGCGATGACCGTTTTGAAAATAAGATTACAATGTATGATCTTCATTTTATTTAAATTTTTATGTTTCATTCAATGGGGAAGTTATGGTCTGTCGTCACCGAATACGGATATTTCTGCGACGTGCAGCGTGAGCGTTTTCCCCCAGGTTTCGTGAACTTCAAACCGGATGTATTTCACTTTCGGCGCACTCTGGTCAAATTCAAATTCGTATCCGGAGATCGCTGCGGCAATGTCTTCGGGAGTGTTTGTTCCCATCGCGCTTCCCGAAGGCTTAATGATTTCGCACTCCGCCAGCAAATGCCAGTCGTTTTTCCATTCGTTGGTGGCGTACCTGGGGTCTGTGCGTTCCCATTGCAGCTCGTCAATACCCCATATATCAAACTTCCGCATGTTGTGCTGCGAATAATTGTAATCGCCCAAGCGGTTCCATACCACAATCCGCGTCAGTTGCGTCGTTTGCCCGAGATTAACGCTAAAGCGCTGCGGCTCGACCGAGAAATCGTCCGAGGAATGCCAAATGGCGTCATCATTATCCGAAACATCATCCCATATTTTATCCAGCGTTCTGCCGGTACCCCTGATGCCGGTGTCTTCGCCATCCAAATATACGGTACTGAACAGGGACTTGTCGAGCTTCACTTCATACAGGGGCGTCAGGTCAAAGAAAGCCGTATCCGATTCGTTTTCGTATTTATCGACAATACTGAGTGCAAAACGGCGCGGGTCGGTGTTAAATCCGCGTATGTACTTTTCTCCGGCGGGCAGCGACGAATACACTATATCCTGAAGTTCCAGCACGCCATGGTCGTTGGCCGCCAAAAACGAGATGCCCGACATGGCTTTCGCCGGATTTTCCCATGTAACCTTTATGCCGCCGAAAGCCGGTTCAACCGTAAAAGATTTCAGGATTGCATCCATAGGCGGTTCCAGGGGGGTGAAGGTTTCCACATGCGGCGTCGATTCAACCTCGCTGTTGTTGACCAGCGTGAGGGTGAGTTCTACCGGGACAACGGAGCCTATTCCATCCACTGTGAGGCTGTTCTGGTAGACCGACGACCTTACGGTGCGTTTTTTGCCGTTGTATTCGAACGTGCATTTTACATACGCGATGTCTTCTTCATCGGGCAAGGTGTAGGTAACGTATGCTCCGCCGTTCGTCGGGGTTATGATCACATGTTCCAGCTTCGAGGGAGGCGTGCCGTTGGTAGGAATTTGCCCTACCGGAGTTTCGGAACACGACATGATGATTGCGGAAAACATCAACCATACAACTGTATTTAAAATATATCGATTCATATCCGTACTGTTTAATTTAAGATTACTTTTCATTATTAAAGATTATTTTTTACGACGGTTACCATCCCGGATTTTGTACAAGGTTTCCGTTAATGGTCAGCGAACTCTGGCTAAGCGGCCACAGGTAGTCCTTGTAGGTGAACTTGCGGTTGTTGAAATACACGGTGGTCAGGTAATACGTTTCCGGCCGCGCGCCTGTGTAGTCCCATCCGCGCACCGGCTGGTTGCAGTACGTTTCGGCGTCCAGCCAGCGACGAAGGTCGAAGGAACGCTGCCCCTCGAAGGCGAGTTCGATCAGGCGCTCGCGCTTGATGATTTCGCGCATTTCATCCCTATCGGTCACTCTATAGGGCTTGCTTGACCACCTCCACGATTCAACCACTCCTTCCAGTCCGGCGTGCGTGCGTATTTTGTCAATCCATTCGTAAACCTCGTTGTCGGGCTGGCTTTTTAATTCGTTCAACGCTTCGGCATACAGCAGGTACAGGTCTGCCAGGCGGATGATGGGCAGGGAATAGCGGGGAGGATTGGGAGTAGTGGCTCCGCCCGACACCGCCGTATTAGGCGCCGGAATTCGGATACTTACCATCTTTTTGATGAAATAGCCGGTTACAATATAATGATCCTGCAATCTCCGTCCGTGCGTTTCGCCAACCCGGTTCTTGATCACGATGGTTTCATCTTCCGGTATATTGACCAGCTCATAAAGCCCCCGGTCAAAGCCCAGATTTCCATAGAAACGGGGTTCCCTGAAATAATTCAGTTTCGCGGTCGTTTCGCCTTCCGAGATATAGTACCGGTGCCACCTTCCCAGGACTGCCGTGTCGTTTACCTGGGTTTCGTAACGGTTTTCGTACTCCCAGTAAGGGTCTTCGTCAATAGGGATACCGTTACGGGTGTAAAACATTTCGGCCATTTTCATGGTAGCGCTGATTCGGGCAACTTCGCCCCCGTCGGTAGGATATAAAGCCGGCGTCTGCACCGTTTGAAACTGTCCGTTCCCGTGATTCAGCGCCCAGATCACCCCGTTGTTATAATTGGCGACGCTTTCGCTGACAGCGCCCCTGATCGTAAATTTCCGGATCGTCGTATCCGACATGGCGCTGATACCGGGATAAAACTCGAACAGGGCGTGTCCGGCCAGATGACAGGTATCTATGGCGTTTTTGATGGCCGTTGCCGCCCTTTCCCATCTTGCCTGAATTGCCGCTGCGCTGTAATCGTCCGTGATCAGCTGAACGTCCCTTTTATCCTTGAAGCCGCGATAGTATATATAACTTCCGTTGAAAATCGGACTTGCCGCCCACACCAGCGTTTTGGCCCTTATAGCAGTGGCTGCGGCCTTGGTAAGGCGTCCGTATTCCGTGGTTATATCATCGATCTTTAAGGGAAGTTCATCGCTTGCCAGAGCGTCGTTTAACGTCCTTACGATGTAGTTGACCACATCGTCCACCGGAGCCCTGAATATCTTCACTTCATCGGGCGGAGCGCTCACGTCGATGTTGCTGTCCATAATCGGGATCGGGCCGTAAAGCGTCATCAGGTAAAAATGGAAATATGCCTTCAGTATTTTCACTTCGGCTTTCCATCTTTCCTTTTCCCAATTCTGCATATTGGCAACCTGGTCGATATTTTCGAGGAAAATATTGCAGTCGCGTATCCCGACCCACATGTTTTTCCCGCCGTTTCCGCCATCCCAAAAATTCTGGAGCGGATTTGATATATTCTGCAATCCTCTGGCGATACGCTGTCCGTTTCCGTTATCGTCCCAGCCTCCGCCCTGAGTGGGGCACCACCACCGATCATCGCCGCCCATAAAACCCGGATAGTTGAGAATGCTCTCCATATTGGGCAGATAATTGTAACAGCCGTGGAAAAACTTTTCGGCATTCGTCCGGTTCGTAAACGCATTTTCCAGCGTGGCAACGCCGTCGGGCACCACTGCCAGATAGTCCTGACAGTTGGTAAGCATAACAATGCTTGTGAAAAATATGATGATTCTGATTTTCATATCCTTTATTTTTTAAAATTCGATATTCATACCAATATTATATACCCGTTGCAGGGGATAAGCCAGCCCGTTGCCCGCCATTTCGGGGTCCCACATTTTGAAGGCCGAAATAACGGCAAGGTTGTTGCCGGAAACATATACGCGCATGCTTTGCATTTTGATCCGCCGCACAATGTTGGAGGGCAGGGTGTAGCCTATTTCAGCGGTTTTAAGCCGCAGGAACGATCCGTTGCGCATGAACCAGGTGCTTTGCTGCGCATTATTCGGGACGATGTTCTCCGACAGTCGCGGCCACAGCGCAAAGATGTCCCGGTTGTCTTCCGACCAGTAACTGTCGGCATAATATTGCAGCATGGCGCGGTTGGTTACCCAGCCGGCCACTCCGGTGTCGTTTGAGGAATCGTCGACGAACGGGGCTGTTGCCGTCGGATTAATCCAGAAAGACGACCGCGCCGATCCCTGGAAAAAGCACGAGAAATCAAACCCCTTGTAACCTGCCGATATGCCGAAACCGTATATGATTTCGGGATCGGTGGGGAAACCGATGGGTACAATGTCGTTCGCATCTATACGCCCATCGCCGCTGATGTCCTTATATTTAATATCGCCGCCGCCATATTCGCTCCAGGTTTGTAAGGGCGTATTGGCGACCTCCACATCATCAATGAACAAACGTTCGGCAACCAGTCCGAAGTTTTGCGATAATTTGTGTCCTATGCGGCTTCGCCATGGAGCGTCCACAAAGTCAGGCTCTTCATATATGTCGTACTTACCTGCCGTATACGTGAAAGTACCTCTAATGACCGTCCAGAGATCGGGGGTAAACGATTTATTATAATCTACCGAAAACTCAACGCCGCTATTGACAGCCTTGCCGATATTTGCTCTCGGAGTGGCCTGCAATCCCATGGTGGTTGGCAGGTCGGAACGGATTTGCAAAATATTGTGCCGCTGTTCCCTGAAATAGTCTACCTGTATCTCCAGGCTGTTCAAGAGGTTCAGTTCCAGTCCGAAATTGCTTTTTTTACTGACTTCCCATGTGATATCCGGGTCGGCATAACGGCTTATCGAAATACCTGCCCTCGCAAGGGGCGGGTCGCCGAAAGAGTAAGCTCTGCTGCTGTCGTCCATGTTCACATTCGACATATAGAAGAACCGGTCTTCGTCGCGGCCTATAGCGTCATTACCCACCAGTCCGTAAGTTGCTTTTAATTTCAACATGGAAACAAATTTCTTGTAGGGTTCCATAAACGCCTCGTTAGATGCAACCCAGCCGACTCCGATAGAGGGGAAGAAGCCCCAGCGCTGGCTGGAATGGAACCGTTCCGAACCGTTGTATCCAAAGTTACCCTCAACAAAATAACGGTCGTTATAACTGTAGGTAACGCGTCCGGCAAGGCCAAGGTTGCGCGACGGCAGCGCCAGTTCCAGCTGGCTGGTGCCTCCGTCTTTCTTTTCGCGCACGGTATATACCAGCAAGCCCGAAACCGTATGTTTCTCGGCAAAGGTATGGTTGTACATCAAAGCGCCTTCAAAATACATCGTATTCTCCAGACTTCTTGTAGACGGTAGAAAATTTAAAAAATCCCTTCCGTCTTCGTTAATTGGGTTGAGAATGTAGATGTTTTGATCCGACGTCTCGGCCAAATAATAAAAGAAGGGAACGATCTGCCGTTGAATGGGCACTCTCGAATAACGGTTGATGTTGAACAGTCCCCTTACCGCCAACCCTTTGAGCAGAAAGTCGAAATCCTGTTTCACCTCAAACTGTGCATACATGGTTGAACGGTCTTCACTTTTGTAACCCTTTGTCATTTCGGCATAGGGATTCAAATAAGTGCCGGAAGTGTGATTTCCGTAAAGCACATGCTTGGCAAACTTATTTGCTTCATCAGGTTCGTAATAAGGCTGAAAATAAACCGGATTGGCGTTAATCGCCTTTTTGTACAGGTCGGTTCCGCCGTCGTAAGGTCCCTGATAATCGTCAAACGAGCCGCTTAACCGGACAATGACTTCCGTAGACTTGGTCAGGTTGACATTGACGTTTGAGCGCAGCGAATATTTGCGGATATCAATGTTATTACTGTAACTGTTCTGCGGGTCATTCTTGATGATCCCCTGATCCTTGGCATACGAAGCGGCGATATAATAACGGGCGACCGTTCCGCCGCCGCTTACATTAAGATTATAACGCTGGTTGAAGGTTTTTTTGTCGAAAAGCAGATCCTGCCAGTCGTTTGCAGGGTAGCGAACCGGGTCGATTCCGCTTTCGCCTCTGAGGGCTCTTTCGGTATACGCTATTTTCCTTTGGCTGTAAGGCAGCTGTCTTCCGGGGGTACGGGTAATCACCGCTTCGTTGTGCAATTTCATATAATTCACCGGATCCACCAATTCAACGTTTCTTGTTGGCTGAGAAAATGAACCTTCCAATCGAAGTTGCACCTTTGTGGTACCTTCACGCCCTTCCTTCGTATTCACCAGAATAACGCCGTTGGCGCCGCGCGATCCGTAAAGCGCCGTTGCATTGGCGTCTTTCATGATGGAAAAAGCCGCAATATCGTCCGTGGTTAATCGCGAAAGATCATCGGTGGTCATTTCCACGCCATCAATCAGGATGAGCGGATCCTTTTTTCCGGTACCGAAGGTCGTGACGCCGCGGATGAAAAACTGGGCATTGTCCTGCCCCGGTTCGCCGGTACGCTGATAGGATATCAACCCGGCGATACGACCGGCAAAAGCGGTGGTCAAATTACTGGAAGGCACTTTCAGTTCCGTCGGATTGATGGTAGCGACCGAAGCAATGACGCTTTCCTTTTTCTGCTTTGCAAAGGCTACAACCGTAACTTCTTCCAGTTCGCTGGTTTTCGCCTTAAGCACCACATCTATCTTGCGCCTGTTTTCAACCGCTATCACTGTTGTTTCGTAACCGATAAAAGATACTTCCAATACATCTGTAGCCTGTACGTTGATCGAATACGAGCCGTCCAAATCGGTAGTCACCCCGCGGGTGCTCCCTTGCACGCGAACAGCAGCGCCGGGAAGCGATTCCCCGCTTTCGTCGATTACAATACCGGTAACCGTGATCTGCTGTTGCATACGAACCGCCTTTTCTTTATCGCTGGCCGCCGCTACCTGTATCTGTCCGGCCAATACAGCAATAATTATAAATATACACCTACATTTTTTAGAAAACGGAGTAAATATCCTCCGTGAAAATAATTTTGATTGCATAAAATATGATATTATTAAATTATTAAATTAAAATTCAGTTATTTACATTTTTTGGGTTTTGATCATTCTTCAGTATTTTTCCATAGGCAATTCCGTTTTAGGGTGAATACGACAAAAGCCGCATATCCCGGAAAACCCCGGAAATATGCGGCTTTTGATACCATATAAATGTGTGCCCACGCAAACAGGTTGGGGACCTGTTATTAAAATTTCATTAAAAAGATGTAAATTACGCGCGTGAGGCTCTCTCTCTCTCTCTCTGTCTCTGTCTCTCTCTCTCTCTCTCTCTCTCTCTCTCTCTCTCTCTCTCTCTCGCTCTCTCTCTCTCTCACGCTCTCTCACTAGAACACTCGATAACACACAAAAAAAAAACACACAAAAAAAC
>JAISFI010000266.1 GCA_031263685.1 Dysgonamonadaceae bacterium
TCTCCAACTTTCATCATTCGGATTGTTCCAAGGGTCGATACCAGCAGCGCCTGCTGAGGCTTTGTAGCGGGGTTCCATTTCTTCTATTTTAGTGGCGTATTCCGAATAGGGGCGCACTATGTTGTCTGCCGGCCAGGCTTGTTCCGTTCCGTCAGCTTTCTGGTATTGGAGTAACAGATTGTAGCTCATACCTTGAGCACCTCCTGTTTGCGAACGGCAGGAGTAAATATCGTCACCTGTTCTTTTATAGGCGAGGAGTATTTCAGGATTATTGGGTGTGGATACTGCAATTCCGTAGTCGTCCAAAGGGCTGCCTGTTTTGATGATATGGTAATTGTGGCTTTCCGCCCATTGTATCACGGCTTCTGAAGCCGAGGCAGCATCCCGCCAGCGTTGTTCGCTGTAGTTACCGAAACATATCAGATGGTTATTGGCGCCCAGATCCATGTAAGGGACCGCGCTGTTGAACAGCGGCCGTGCAGCGTACATCAACGCTTCGGCTTTGATGGCGAGCGCTACGCCTTTTGTAACACGTCCTTTGAAATTGTCGGGATAAACATCGGGTAAAACCAGAAATGCTTCGTCGCAAAGCGTAACGATATGATCCAGCACTTCCTGCAAACCGGAACGAGGTATCATCATGTCGTCTTCCAACGTTAAAGGCCTGTCAACAATAGGCACGCCACCGTAGCGTTTGAACATTTCCTCGTAGCGGTAGGCAATTAGCGTTTTCATTTCCGCTTTGACTTGATTTTTTTCATCCGCAGTCATATCTGGTACATTGTCTATATTTTCTATTACCAGGTAACATTGCCTGATGGCTTTGTAGTTAAATTCGAAATTATCATCGGTTTCTCTACTGGCGCTCAGGCCACCGTTCGTTATAGTGGCGACGCCTACCCAGTTGGCCGCTCCGTTATTGCATAATTCTCCCGATAAATGGGAAAGGGTGCCTCCGCTTAGTCCCCAGTTCCAGTCGCCAGAACCTCTCAGTGTAATACCCGACATCAAACTGCGGAAGTAAGCTTCTGAGATAGCAGACAAGGCTATTTCGCGTGAAGAGAATACTTTTTCGGCATCCAGGTCGCTTCCAAAAGGCTTTTTAAGCAGGTCGTCTTCGCACGAAACAAGGGAGGGAGCGATGCTGCAACATATTGTTATTATAAAAAGGTATTTTTTCATGATGGTATCAATTAAAATTAATATTTACTCCCATGTTGAACGTTTTTGTCGGAGGATACAGGTACCCGTCGGCCGCTCCGTTGGCGTCCATTTGTTCCGGATCGTACCCGTTGATAAGCTTAGAACCCCATGTATAAAGGTTGTTGCCGCTCACGTATATCCTGACACTTGACATGCCGATCCGTTTCAGCGCTTCGCCTTTAAATTCGTATCCGATTTCCACATTTTTCAGGCGGATAAACTCGGAAGAACGTAGCCAAAGGTCGTTATTTTCGCCATTTTGCGTATTGTAATTTTCCATGGAAGCCCTTGGATAGGTCGACTCGATGCCTTGCGCTGCTTTTTCGGGCGTCCACCGGCCATCGTACTGGAATTGCAAGGCGCCGCCGTTTGTCTGGTAGAACGGATTCAGGACGTAAAACGACGACATGGGCATGGATCCCTGGTATGATGCGGTGAAAAGCACAGAAATACCAAAGCCTTTGTATCCCAGGTTGATATTTCCGCCGAAAGCATATCGCGGTAAGTTGGAATAACCGATAGGCACCTGGTCGTAGTTATCGATTTTACCATCGCCGTCAATGTCGATGTAACGGATATCGCCCGGTTGGACTTTATTGTTATCAACTGTTCCGTAAGGACGGTTGTAGGCTTCGCTTTCGTTGTTGTAAAACCCATCGTGCCGATAACCTTTATATTGCCCGAGTGAAAATCCGGTTGTATTCATCCACTCGTAAGGATACTCGGGCTCATCTTTATATTCGACAATATTTCTGGCGTATGAAACATTGGCGCCGATTACGTAATTGAAGTCTCTTATTTTTTGGCGCCAGTTTATTTCGAGATCGAACCCTTTGTTGGATACTTTACCGATATTGGCGGGCGACAACGTAGTGGCGATAAGGGCTGATACCGAACTTTCCATGTAATACAGGATATTGTCGCGTTTTTCGCTGAACAAATCGCCGGTGATAGACAGTTGGTCTTTGAAAAAGTTTACGTCAATACCGATATTTGCTTTCCTCGAACGTTCCCATGTTACGTTCGGATTTCCGATGATACTTTCGTAAGCGCCCGCATATCTTGGGTCGGAAACGGAGCCGTCGGTATTGCCGAAATAATATCCGTCGCTGGTGCCCCATGGTTGCGGAAGGTACATGAACCGCCGCTTACTGATTTTATCGTTGCCGACTTCTCCGTAAGAACCCCTGATTTTCAGCCATGTCAGCCAGTCGTTTTTGGGAAAGAACGGTTCGTTGGTAAGAATCCATCCCAAGGAATATGCAGGGAAAAAACCGAAACGTTTGCCCGAAGGAAAGTTTTCGGAACCGTTGTAGCCGATATTAAGTTCCGCGAGATAACGGTTGTCGTACATATAAGTTGCTCTTCCTGCGAAACCCAACAGGGATGTCGGAACGTGATATTCCAGCGAGGGGTCGTTGGTTTGACGGGCGTTGTAAAGCAACATGCCGGTTACAGCATGTTTGTCGAACGTGCGTTCGTAGTTCAATTTGAGTTCCAGGTATAACTGGTTCCACTTGGAGTTGCCTGTGTTGTCGCTGATGGACGTGGGGCCGGTAATACCGCCGATATAGATAATTTCGTTGGGATTGTCCGGATTTCTGAGCGCCGTATATTGGGGAAGGGTTTGGCTTTGCAGGATGCCTTTTTTATATGCGTCGTTGTAGGAAATCGTTCCCATAGCGGAAAGCCCTTTTGTCAGGTAATCCATTTTGTGCCTCAGGGTGGTGTTGATGTTCAGGTTCGATGCTATTTCGTTGAGAATAGGCGTATTCAGCAGGTAGGTGGTAGGAGATACTCCTCCTCCCCCTTTGGCGGCGAATGGATGTGAAGTTCTTTCGAGTTGGTTGACCAGTTTACCGCCAGAAGTGATGCCACCAGGGCTGAAAGGCGGTGCGCCCAGTATCATGACGAGCATTTGCTTGTGGCGAGAGCCTTCGTCGGTATAGTTGTTCTGTCCCACAATTCCGCTGCGATTTTCAAATTGTCCGCCGAATTGCACAGACATTTCCAAGTTTTTGAAAACATCCACATCAACGTTGGTGCGGATATTATATCTGTCATATAGTGAATTGGCATTTTTTCCAGCGTATTGGGCGTTTTGGAAGATACCTTCCTGCGAGAGATATCCTACGGAGGTAAAATACCGAATCTTTTCGCTTCCGCCCGATATGTTGACATTGAGCTGTTGCTGTGGTGCGACACCTCCGAAGAGTTCATCGAAAAAGTCGTGGCTCACATAATACATTGCGGGTGCGTTTTTCAGGGTTTCCTTTTGTTCGGGAGTCAAGAATGCCATGTCGTCCACTTCGCGTGGGGTGTAATCGCGGTTATACTGGAATTTCCACAATTCGTTATCCGTGAATTTTGCATTGTTGAGACCAGTATTCCTGTCGTTGTCAATGGCTTCGTTGCGGAAGATGGCGTATTCGTAGGATCCCAACATTTCGAGCTTGGAAGATATTTGAGAGATACCGTAGCGGTAGTTGAGGCTGATTTTGGGTGTTCCGCTCACTCCTCTTTTCGTGGTGACGATGATAACACCGTTTGCTCCCTGCACACCATATACAGCGGTGGAAGAGGCGTCTTTCAATACACTGATATTTTCTATTTCATTAGCATCCAAGGCGTTGAACATAGCCCATGTAGATTGTACACCGTCGATAACAACCAGCGGGTCAAGCCCGTCAGAGTTAAGCGTTGAAATACCCCGGATACGGATAGTAGAGGCGTCGTGCCCCGGTTCGCCGCTGGATTGCACGGAAGAGATGCCCGGAATACGGCCTATCAGTGCGTTGCTGATATTGGCAGTGGGACTTTGCAGTATTTCCTTACTGTTTATTATCGCAATGGAGCCGGTAAGTGTCTCTTTTCTTTGGGTGCCGTACCCAACCATAACTACCTCCGATAGCCACTGGCTGTCTTCAGTCATTACAATTTCCAAAGGTAAACGGCCGGTTAATTTTACAATTTGTGTTTGATAACCTAAAAGGGAAACCTGTAGTGCATCAATTTCCTGTGGCACAGAAAGTTGAAAATTTCCCAAATGATCACTCGTAGTTCCTATTGTTCTGTCGTTTTTGGCCACAATAGAAGCTCCTACTACCGGCTCTCCTGTCGCTCCGTCAACAATAACCCCATTCACAATCTTTCTATCTGCCGATGTGTTCTGTGCATTTATATATGAAAATGAAAGGACAAAAAGGATAAAAAGAGAAACGGATCGTATGAACCTATTAAACCCTCTTTTAGGAGTTGTGTTAAAAGGATTTGAACCTGCTTGCTTTTTCATTACATTGGTAATTTAAGATTAGTGACAAAAATGAATGCGCATAAAATTTAATGCAAAATTAACCTAACATTAACACCAAAATTTATCCTTTTCTTAAATATTTTTATCATTTTTTTAGAATATTCATCTCATAATCGGTTAAATTACCAAAAAAAGAGACTGCCCAAGAAATTAAGGTAAACCTCAAAAATTGGACAGTCCTCTTTTACATAGCATGACTGTATCTATGACTACCCTTTTAAAATTAATTGCCTAATACCCCCGGCATGTAATTGGTGGGATCGGATGCGAGATAAAAGCCGCCCATTAAACTAATTCCGGGTGTGTAGCAAGGTGCCCAGCCTATTTTGAATTTATTACCGGAAGCAGTTACGGTGGTCCCATTTGCGTTCCCTGTACCAGAATATAGGAAATATTTTAGTATATTATTTGCCATTCTGGGTCCAACGGTATTGGCATTGCCCGATGTAGATTGCATATCTGTGAAATAAACGGTTCCATCGGGTTCTGTATTTACGGTGTAATAAAAAGTGGCTATATA
>JAISFI010000333.1 GCA_031263685.1 Dysgonamonadaceae bacterium
TAAAGCCGAAAATCTTAACGGTAAAATTCAACGCTTTATCGCAAATAATTTTGGTATCAGAAACAGAGATTTTTTGCTTTATCGTTTGCAGGTTTATTTTTCTCCGGCACCTCAAAAAAGATTTAGCCAAAAAATGGGCTAAATCTTTTTTTTAATATTGCAGTAGATCACAATGGGACCAACAACAAATTATACGTTGTGCGGGTTGGCGCAGAAGTGAAGAAAGTAGTAAGTATCCGGTAAAAACAACAAAAAACAAAACATCATGAAAAGAAATTATAAAGTTTTCAGTAGCATAGTGATTGTGAATATGACAGTGATGCTGCATGTCCTGACGCCGGCGTATGCCGGCGTGGGACTGTGTGGAAAGCAACAGCCTTCTGCCCTATCCACACAGACAAACGAGACGAAACAAAACCTGTTATCGTCTTCCTCATCCAGCGGCAGCATCGGTCTATTCGATAACACCTCCCAATCCACTTTGACAGTGGCGCCCGGTAATGGTAACGGGAGTCACGTTCCGGTAGCGGATGGCCTCGGCATTCTGCTGATAATGGCGGGAGGATATCTTTTGAAGCGGAAGTCTTGAAGTGTAATTTTTATGCAACATGGTTCAAAAACGGTTAAGCCCGACTGCGATTTTTAAAAGCAGTCGGGCTTTAAAAATCGAAAAAAAATCTTACCGAATATTTGGTTTTTTTATTTTTTTGATATTACTTTTGCGGGCAAAACAATATATATCATATTTTTGGGAAAATAATATCATTCTATTTATTACTAACATTTATTTTTGAAAAATGAAAAGATTATTTTATTTGGTAACTTTAGTTACCTCCGTGTTTGTCTTCAGTGCATGTGCAGAAGATCCTGCAGAAGCAATTGATGTAGAGGGAACATTTACAGACAAAGCGATTATTGAAGGGTATGTGTACTTGAGTACAAACAAATCAAGTACGGAAGCGGTAAAATTTGCTCCTGAAGGTACATTACTGTCTTTTTCTATCGCTTATGCCAATTTGGGAGTTGTGGGCAGCTCGGGAAGTTATGTAAAAACAGTTGCTGTAGATGCAAATGGTCATTATTCTGTTGAATTACCTGCGAGAACAGATGGTTCTTCTGTACCGGTTTACATCTCCGGTGCGCAAGTTCTATTAACAATTACTACAGATGATGGTAGAAGCAAAGATCAAATCTTTAGGGTAACACCGATTCAACAGGAGATTCAAAAGGGTTTTACCTATCTGAAAAAATTAGATTACACAGAAGGAGATGCTTTTCAAGAGTCTGAAACATGGAAAGTAGGAACCTATCAAGTAAAACTTGAGTATTACGACGGAACAAGAAGACTACCGGTTCCGAGAGATA
The DNA here is from genome assembly GCA_031263685.1 of Dysgonamonadaceae bacterium. GTDB lineage: Bacteria > Bacteroidota > Bacteroidia > Bacteroidales > Azobacteroidaceae > JAISFI01. The sequence continues at coordinate 1,366 of JAISFI010000333.1, forward strand.
CTGAAGTAAAAGTTACTGTTTTAAAAGATAAATTTGTTCCCGAAAGAACGAACGATTGGGTTTTCATTAAAAAAGTAGGAGCCAATGGCTTATTGGAGATTAAAATGAACGCGCCTTCATTGCTTGACGGAGGACTTACCTTTTACTGGGAGTCTGCTTTTGTTGCAGAAGCGGTTACAAGAACCGGATATGATAATAACGGAAATCCAATCAATACTTATAACGACTATAAGTTCGATATTGGATCATCGGTTACCATATATGGCGAAAAAACAGTCGACAAAGGAACGCTTTCGGCTACTCGTGGCGCTCAATTGACTTCCAATTGATGAAATTCCGAAAATAATTAGTCAATATAATATAAAGGTATATTTTGATGAAAAGAATAATAATAGCAGCGTTCTTATGTCTAAGCACGCTATCGTTTATCGCGGCACAAGAAGTGGAACAAAGAAGGAAACCCGTTGTTAATGCGAAAGGTATTCCCTATCTGCCTGAAGCCGGCGATTTTGCTTTAGGAATTGATGCATCTCCGTTTTTGGAGTATTTAGGGAATTTTTTTAATCAGGCAGGTACCAATCATGCTCCTACATTCGGAACTGAATTTGGTGTCTATGGGAAATATTTTCTTGAAGATAATCAGGCTGTCCGGGCCAAACTGAATCTGAAATTTGCTAAAGAAAGCTATAAGCAAACGGTTCCAAATGATTATGAGCGCCTGGTAAATCATACTAACGTTGGCGCTACGGGGATTGACACCCAAAATAAATTCGATAATGAAGTTCTTTTGAATATCGGCTATGAATTCCGTAGAGGAAAAGGTCGTGTACAGGGATTTTATGGCGCCGATCTGCTGTTAGGTTATGGCAGTACTAAAGAAACTTATAATTACGCGAATCCGATTACATCGGTAAATCAAGCGCCTTCTTCCTATGATTTTAAAAGCAACTCTCTTGATCATCTCTCTAAGCGTACGCTTGAAAATAAAAATCCATATAATTTTATGATAGGGGCAGGTGCGTTTGTCGGGGTAGAATATTTTATCACACCGTCAATTTCAATGGGAGGAGAAGTCAATTTCAACTTTTGCTATAGCATCAGCGGGCAAAGTGAAATCACATCCGAACGCTTTCTGGGAGATGGCGTACAGGAATCTAAACACAGGGAAAGAGACGCTTCCGATTCGGCCTTTAAGACCGGTCTTTTTACGGAACCGGCAGGTTCGCTTTTTGTAATGTTTCATTTTTAACGGTGAAAAATCGGTAACTTATAGAAATTTGAATTGAAGGAAGAAAGAGAAAGATTGAAGAGACCGAACAGTCTGTTCTTCTTTCTCTTTTTTCTTGGTAACTATTCAGTCACAGAAAGATGAAGATGATGAAGATAATAAAAAAAGGCAAAAAAACGCTCTATATTTATCCTGTGATACTCCTCCTGTTGATTCATGCAGAAGCATTGCAGTCGCAAATGATTACAGGAAAATTGAAGAATGAACAACAAGTTCCCATTGAGTATGCCAACGTGATACTGTTAAATCCGATAGATTCTTCATTCATCAGCGGAACGGTTACTTCTCCGGAAGGCATCTTTCGTTTGGAAGACTTTTCAAATGATAAAAAAGTACTGAAAATTTCCTGTTTGGGATATTCTACTCAATTCATGGATATTGACGCGCATCAATCTCTGACCGATTTAGGTGAAATTATCTTGCCTTTTGAAGCTAATTTGTTGGGCGAAATGGTTGTAATCGCCAATATTTCACCCTTTTCCATGAAAAACAATCACTTGATTGTCCAGGTGGCAACTTCCATATTATCGTCGGCGGGTACAGCTATGGATGTAATCAAACACGTACCGGGCATTTCGATTCGAAACGATATAATATCTGTCTTTAGCCAAGGCGCTCCCATCGTTTACATCAATAATCGCAGGCAATATGATTTATCCGAACTGAAACAGCTTCAATCGTCTGATATTGGTACGATTGAATTAATCGCCAGTCCGGATGCCCGATACGATGCGGAAGGACGCAGTATCCTCCTCATTAAAACAAAGCGAAACCGAGAGAACGGATTAGCCGTTCAGCTAACCGGACAGTTGAACCAGGGAAATCATTTCGGAGATGACGAACAGATTCGTCTGTCTTATAATCACGATAAATTTTCGTTATTTGCTACTTATGGACATCTCTCATCCGCTAAAGACAGAAATTTTGCGGCGACATATACGATTCATGATGATACTTTATGGAAACAACAAATGTACGAGTCTCAAATCTATTACGATCGAAACAATCAAGTAAGCATGGGCGGCGATTGGATGATCACTCCCAGTCAGATTGTCGGCGGACAATATCAGGGAACATTCGGTAACAATCCGTTAACTTCCACCGGAACGGAAAATGTGTTGGCCGATGAAATTGTTTTTGATCAAATTTCAACTCTTACGGATTTTCGGAACCAATCGCGCAAGCATTTATTCAATGCGTTTTATCGGGGTCATTATACGGATAAAATGGAAGTGCAGGTCGATATGGATTATCTGAATCGCCTCAGTAAAGTGAATCAGCAGATAAATGAATCATCACCTTTAGAAAACAGGGAGGTACATTTGCACAGCCAGTCGGATTTTAATTTACTTGCCGGTAAAGTGGCCATGACATATCAGTTAGGCAAAAAAGCAACATTAGAGTCGGGTGGCGAATACAGCCAAATCGAGGGCAGCGGCTTTCTGACGAATCCGGAACAGTATATTAAAAACAATATTTACAGCAACAGCGAGAAAAAGTTCGCTGTATTTGTGAACTATGCTCAACCGTTCGGAAAACTGGATTTTCAAATAGGCGCCCGTTACGAACGGGTGAGAGCCAAATCTACAGAAGACAGTACAAAGCGTATAAAAACAAATTCCGTTTATCAGGGATTTTATCCGAATCTGTCCTTGGGAGGTACAATCGGTAAAACCCAGATGGGATTAACGTTTGCTCACAAAATAAAGCGACCCGCTTTTGCTCAACTGAATGATAATAATTATTATGGGAACCGTTTTTTAATACAGAAAGGAAATCCTTATCTCAAAAGCGAAAATATTTACCAGTTGGATTATCGCCTATCTTACGAAACGTATCATTTTACTTTAGGATATGTTTATAAGCAAGACCCCATCGTTTTCAGTATGGAAACGGCGAAAGATCAATCGAATCTAACCATCATGACATTTGCCAATTATCCTGAATATCAGGAAATCAACATGCAGCTTTCTACTTCAGTCACTTACAAAAGAGTACAGTTTCAGCTATCGGCAGGTATCCGGCAGCCGTTTTTCGCCGTTCATTATATGGAAGAAAAAAGCAGACAAAACCTGTTAGCTTTTTCGATCTCCTGTTTCAACGACATAACCTTTCCCGGTGAATACATTTTCTCGTTAAATTTTGACTATCAGGGGAAAAATAATTATTATACAATAGCATCCGGTGAATGTAAAAGTCTGGATGTAGGACTTCGAAAATCTTTTTTAGATAAAACATTATCATTCAACTTGCAAATATATGATATTTTCAGATGGGTCACAGAAGATATGACAATAAGGATGAACAACATTTCCTATCTGCAACAATCGAAGTATGAAACACGGTATGTATCATTTACGGTTAATTATCGTTTCCATAATGATGAAAAGAAATATCGTGGGAGAAATGTAGTGCCGGAGGATATGGATAGGTTATGAATGAGATAAAGAATCTTGTAGAGTAAATAAACTAGTTAAAAATATTTAAATCTCTAATTTTCTTAAAAATCAAAAGGATGCTCCCATTGTTTACCGTCCCTTTTTTATTACCTTTGCACCGTTTTTCCGCTCAAAAAAGAGGTTTCCTTGAATAATTTGCTGATTATTCGGAGATTGTTTGGTTTTTGCAGTTCGGAAATCGTATAGAGAATAATATTAATATAAGAAAAACAAAGAATTAAAAGTACAAAAATGCCTACAATTCAACAATTAGTAAGGAAAGGAAGGGCTACTTTGGACGTAAAAGGTAAATCGCCGGCATTAGACGCCTGTCCTCAAAGACGCGGCGTATGCGTAAGGGTTTACACCACAACTCCTAAAAAGCCTAACTCGGCTATGCGTAAAGTTGCACGTGTTCGTTTGACCAACTCGAAAGAAGTGAATGCTTACATTCCCGGAGAAGGACATAACTTACAGGAGCACTCTATCGTACTGGTGAGAGGTGGTCGTGTAAAAGACCTTCCTGGAGTACGCTACCATATTGTGCGCGGAACACTGGATACAGCCGGCGTAAACGGCCGTACGCAAAGACGCTCCAAATATGGCGCCAAACGTCCTAAACCGGGAGCCGCAGCAGCCGCAGCCGCTAAAGGAAAAGGTAAAAAGTAAAGTGATTTACCACATCAAACTGAGAAAATTAAAGAAGTAAAATCAAGTTTGAGTTTTTTGGATTGAAAGCTATACGCAAGGTTGAGTAAATGATTCGGAGGAATCGTTGAAGACAAAGAAACGGCAACCAAAAACAAGAACAAAATAAAAAAAACGATGAGAAAAACAAAACCAAAGAAAAGACAGATCCTCCCGGATCCGGTCTTCGGTGATGTAACGGTTACGAAATTTGTAAACCATTTAATGTATGATGGCAAGAAAAGTGTTGCCTTCGATATATTCTACTCCGCACTTGATCTCGTAAAAACTAAACTGTCGAATGAGACAAAGTCTCCTGTTGAAATTTGGAAACAATCCCTGGAAAATATCACACCACTCGTCGAAGTAAAATCACGTCGTATTGGCGGCGCTACTTTTCAGGTACCGACAGAAATACGCCCCGATCGTAAAGAATCCATTTCAATGAAAAATATGATCTCATTTTCTCGCAAAAGAGGCGGTAAAACAATGGCCGACAAGCTGGCTGCCGAAATCGTTGACGGTTTCAACAATCAGGGTGGAGCCTATAAGAGAAAAGAAGATATGCACAGAATGGCAGAAGCTAACAGGGCTTTCGCTCATTTCAGGTTTTAAAGGTATAATGAAAGGAACAAATAAATAATGGCTAAAGGATCAGATAAACTGTTAAAATTTACAAGAAACTTGGGTATCATGGCTCACATTGATGCCGGAAAGACTACTACTTCCGAACGTATTCTTTTCTATACCGGTTTGACACACAAAATCGGTGAAGTGCATGATGGTGCAGCGACTATGGACTGGATGGAACAGGAGCAGGAACGTGGTATTACGATCACTTCGGCGGCAACAACAGCCAGTTGGAAATACCTGGGCGATACCTATAAAATTAATCTGATAGATACTCCGGGGCACGTAGATTTTACGGTAGAAGTGGAACGTTCTCTTCGTATTCTGGACGGAGCGGTGGCTACTTTTTGTGCTGTGGGAGGTGTTGAGCCTCAATCGGAAACCGTATGGCGTCAAGCGGATAAATATAATGTACCCCGCATCGGCTATGTAAATAAGATGGACCGGTCGGGAGCAAACTTTTTTGAGGTTGTCCGCCAAGTGAAAGATTTGCTGGGCGCACATCCCTGTCCTATTCAAATACCTATTGGCGCTGAAGAATCTTTTGCCGGCGTAGTGGATTTGGTGAAGATGAAAGCTATTTTCTGGCATGATGAAACCATGGGAGCGGATTATTCCATCGAAGAAATCCCCGCTCAACTGCAAGCTGAAGCTGCCGAATGGAGAGATAAAATGCTGGAAACACTGGCTGAATGTGACGATGTTTTGATGGAAAAATATTTCGAAGACCCGTCTACAATCACCGAAGAAGAAATTCATGCCGCTATCCGCAAAGGTACATTATCGATGCAGATCAATCCGATGATACTCGGATCATCTTTCAAAAATAAAGGTGTACAATGTTTGCTGGACGCTGCTTGCGCTTATTTGCCAAGTCCGGTGGATACTCCCGCTATCGAAGGTACGGATCCGGAAAATCCGGAAAAAGTGATTATCCGTCACCCAAGTTCGGAAGAGCCGCTTTGCGCCCTGGCTTTCAAGATTGCTACAGACCCCTATGTGGGACGCCTCTGTTTCTTCCGCGTTTATTCCGGAGAATTGGAAGCAGGTTCCTATGTTTACAATACCCGTTCGGATAAGAAAGAACGTATTTCCCGCCTGTTCCAAATGCACTCAAACAAACAAAATCCAAAAGAATTTATTGGTTGCGGCGATATTGGCGCGGGAGTTGGATTCAAAGATATTCGTACAGGAGATACGCTGTGTGATGAAAATCACCCAATCACCCTGGAATCTATGGACTTTCCGGCGCCGGTTATCGGTATTGCCGTTGAGCCTAAAACGCAAAAAGACTTGGATAAACTGGGTTTGGGACTTGCAAAGCTGGCCGAAGAAGACCCTACTTTCACCGTTAAAACCGATGAAGAAACTGGTCAAACGGTTATCTCTGGAATGGGTGAACTTCACTTGGAAATCATCGTCGATCGTTTGAGGCGCGAATTTAAGGTGGAATGTAACCAGGGTCGTCCTCAAGTTTCTTATAAAGAAACTATTACAAAAACGGTTGAATTGCGTGAAACGTACAAGAAACAAACCGGAGGTCGCGGTAAATTTGCCGATATGATTCTTCGTGTAGGACCGGCAGACGCCGATTTTGAAGGTGAATTGCAATTTGTCGATGAAGTAAAAGGCGGAAATATCCCCAAAGAATATATTCCTTCCATCCAGAAAGGATTCCAACGGGCGATGAAAAACGGCGTCCTGGCAGGATATGCTTTAGATAAATTGAAAGTTGTAGTGGTTGATGGGTCTTATCATCCGGTCGACTCCGATCAGTTGTCTTTTGAAATTTGTGCCATGCAGGCGTTCAAATCGGCTTCGGAAAAAGCATCTCCGAAACTGATGGAGCCTATCATGAAGATAGAAGTCGTGACTCCGGAAGAAAGTATGGGTGATGTCATTGGCGATTTGAACAAACGTCGTGGGCAAATAGAAGGTATGGAATCCAGTCGTACTGGCGCCCGTATCGTAAAAGCAAAATCTCCACTGGCCGAAATGTTCGGTTATGTAACGGCCTTGCGTACGATCACTTCCGGACGTGCAACATCAACAATGTCGTTTTCCCATTACGAGGAAGTTTCCGCAACAATCGCCAAACAAGTGTTGACGGAAGTCAAGGGACGTGTCGATTTAATTAAATAAATATGAGGTCGGGAGAGGAAATGGCTCTTTTCCCGACTTCCTTTTAATCATCTTATAATAAACAGGTAAAACAAAATGAGCCAAAAGATTAGAATTAAATTAAAATCCTACGATTACAATCTGGTTGACAAGTCGGCCGAGAAAATCGTAAAAACAGTTAAAGCGACTGGTGCAGTAGTAAGCGGACCCATTCCGCTTCCCACACACAAACGTATTTTTACGGTCAACCGCTCGACTTTCGTAAACAAGAAATCTCGTGAACAATTCGAGCTTTCTGCTTACAAAAGATTGATCGACATTTACAGTTCAACATCAAAGACTGTCGACGCATTGATGAAATTGGAATTGCCCAGCGGCGTAGAAGTCGAAATAAAAGTATAATGTTAGCAGGGCAATGCTTGCATCGCCAGCACAGATAAAAGTGATAAATATTAAAAACAACGTGAAATGCCAGGATTATTAGGAAAAAAAATCGGAATGACATCCGTTTTCAGCGCCGATGGGAAAAATCTCCCATGCACTGTTATCGAAGTAGGTCCTTGTGTTGTTACTCAGGTTAAAACCGTCGATGTCGATGGTTATGAAGCTGTTCAGATGGGTTTTCAGGAGAAGAAAGAAAAGCATACCCCGAAACCCGAACAGGGACACTTCAAAAAAGCCGGAACAACACCCAAGCGACACTTGGCCGAGTTCAAGAATCAAGGAGATTACAAATTGGGAGACGTAATCACGGTCGACTATTTTGAAGGAGAATTGTATGTAGATGTTATAGGGACATCTAAAGGTAAAGGATTTCAGGGAGTCGTCAAGCGTCACGGTTTCCGCGGGGTAGGAGAAGCCACCCTCGGACAGAGTGACCGCCAGCGTCACCCGGGATCTATCGGCGCCTGTTCGTATCCGGCGAAAGTTTTCAAAGGAACACGCATGGCCGGACGCATGGGAAATGAGAGAGTAACAGTTCAAAACCTCCAGATAGTAAAACTGATCCCGGAACATAATCTTCTGTTGATCAAGGGTTCCGTACCGGGGGCCAAAGGTTCAATCGTTTTAATTGAAAAGTAATGGAACTAAGTGTATTAAATGTTAAAGGCGAAGATACCGGAAAGAAGGTAATACTAAACGATTCCGTCTTCGCAATAGAGCCTAACGACCATGCCATCTATCTGGATACTAAACAGTATATGGCGAACAGACGTCAGGGAACTCATAAATCGAAAGAGAGAAGTGAAATTTCCGGAAGTACGCGCAAGTTAGGCCGTCAGAAAGGTGGAGGAGGCGCCCGTCGGGGCGACATTAATTCTCCGCTGTTAGTTGGAGGCGGTCGTGTGTTTGGCCCCAGACCCAGAGATTACAGCTTCAAGTTGAATAAGAAAGTCAAGGCATTAGCCCGCAGATCCGCACTGGCCTACAAAGCTAAAGATAATGCCATCATCGTGGTTGAAGATTTTTCTTTTGAAGCCCCTAAAACCAAAGAATTTGTGAGTTTGGTGAAAAACCTGAAAGTGGAAAATCAGAAACTTTTATTGGTTTTGCCAACGAACAACGATAATGTCTATTTGTCGGCTCGTAACATACAGCGGACAAATGTAATAACGGTTTCAGAATTGAACACGTACAAAGTGCTTGACGCAAAAAGCCTTGTAATTACGGAAAGTTCTGTTGCTACAATCAATAACTTTTAATGGAAGGAGAACAATACAATGGGAATAATTATTAAACCTATCATAACGGAAAAACAAACGGGAATCACGAACAAATTCCCCAATCGCTATGGTTTTCGTGTTGTTCCGAGTGCTAATAAACCGGAAGTGAAGAAAGCCGTAGAAGAAATGTATAACGTGAAAGTTATTGACGTAAATACAATGAACTACAGCGGTAAACACAAATCCAGATACACCAAAGGCGGTGTTATCCATGGAAAAGTTGCGGCTTACAAAAAAGCGATTGTGACGTTGGCAGAAGGACAAGTTATAGATTTTTTCAGTAACATCTAAATAAAATGAACAATAATAAATTATTCATTTTTAATTATTCATTCAAAAAATGGGAATTCGTAAATTAAAGCCCACAACACCGGGGCAAAGACACAAGATTATTGGTACATTTGAGGAAATCACTGCCAGTGTACCAGAGAAATCTCTTGTAGTAGGATTCAAACGATCCGGTGGCCGCAACAACCAGGGAAAGATGACGGTACGTTATATTGGTGGCGGTCACAAGAAAAAATATCGTTTGATCGATTTCAAGAGAACAAAAGACGGTATTCCGGCAACAGTGAAAACTATCGAGTACGATCCTAACCGTTCTGCTCGTATTGCACTGTTGTATTATGCCGATGGCGCAAAGACGTATATCCTTGCACCTAACGGTTTGGAAGTAGGTCAAACAGTGATATCGGGTAATGAAGCAGCACCCGAAGTTGGTAACTGCTTACCACTATCGATTATTCCTTTGGGAACTGTGATTCACAACATCGAATTACGTCCCGGACAGGGAGCTAAAATGGTTCGTTCCGCAGGTACTTTTGCACAGGTGGTTTCCCGTGAAGGCAACTATGCTATCATCAGGATGCCTTCCGGCGAAACACGGAAAATTCTTGCTACCTGCAAGGCTACGATTGGTAGCGTGGGTAACTCGGATCATGCACTCGAAAAATCAGGTAAAGCCGGTCGCTCCAGATGGTTAGGCCGTCGTCCTCACAACCGTGGTGTCGTTATGAACCCGGTAGATCACCCGATGGGTGGTGGTGAAGGCCGCGCGTCAGGGGGCCATCCGAGATCTCGTAAAGGACTGTATGCTAAGGGCTTGAAGACTCGAGCTCCGAAAAAACATTCTTCCAAGTATATCATTGAAAGAAGAAACAAGTAATCTGATTAATTAAGAGTATAAACTATGAGTCGTTCGTTAAAAAAAGGTCCGTATATTAACGTTAAGCTGGAAAAGAAAGTCTTCGCAATGAATGAATCCGGGAAAAAAGCGGTCGTTAAAACTTGGGCAAGAGCTTCAATGATTTCGCCAGATTTTGTAGGTCATACCATTGCAGTTCATAATGGTAATAAATTTATTCCTGTTTACATTACGGAAAACATGGTCGGTCACAAGTTGGGTGAGTTTTCTCCTACCCGCACTTTCCGCGGCCATGCCGGTAATCGTAAGAAATAAAGGCAGGAATCTTTGAATTTGAAACAAACAAAGAATCAATAAAATGGGTGCTAGAAGAAAAAGAATAACAGCCGAACAAAGAAAAGAAGCCCGCAAAACGCAGTATTTTGCAAAATTGCGGAATGTGCCGACTTCTCCCCGCAAGATGCGTCTTGTTGCAGACATGATTCGCGGGTTGGAAGTATTTAAAGCGCTTGGCGTTTTGAAATTCTCTAACAAAGAGGCTTCTGCCAGAGTAGAAAAATTGTTGCGCTCGGCTATCAATAACTGGGAACAGAAAAATGAGCGTAAAGCAGAAAGTAATGAATTATATGTAACGTCAATAAGCGTTGACTCTGCAACAATGTTGAAGAGGATGCGTCCTGCACCGCAGGGCAGAGGTTATCGGATTCGTAAGCGTTCGAATCATGTAACCTTGTTTGTTGATACACTTGAGTAAACATAATCAAATTAAAAATCGCTAAATGGGACAAAAAACAAATCCGGTAAGCAATCGTTTGGGAATCATCCGCGGATGGGATTCCAATTGGTATGGCGGAGATGATTATGGCGACACTTTGTTAGAAGACAGTAAGATCCGTAAGTATCTGAACGCTCGTCTTGCAAAAGCAAGTGTATCACGCGTTATCATTGAACGCACGTTGAAGTTAATTACAATTACAGTCTGTACTGCCCGTCCGGGCATCATCATCGGAAAAGCCGGTCAGGAAGTGGACAAATTGAAAGAAGAGTTGAAAAAAATCACCGACAAGGAAGTTCAAATTAATATCTTTGAGGTGAAAAGACCAGAGTTGGATGCCGTAATTGTGGCAAATAACATTGCCCGTCAGTTGGAAGGAAAGGTAGCTTATCGCAGGGCTATCAAAATGGCTATTGCTTCCACGATGAGAATGGGCGCCGAAGGGATTAAAATCCAAATTTCCGGTCGTTTGAATGGGGCTGAAATGGCTCGCTCGGAAATGTATAAAGAAGGAAGAACTCCTCTGCATACTTTCCGTGCAGATATCGACTATGCCTTGGGCGAAGCTTTGACAAAAGTAGGCCTGATTGGCATTAAAGTTTGGATTTGTCGTGGCGAAGTGTATGGCAAGAGAGATCTTGCTCCGTCATTTACCTCGAATAAAGAATCCGGACGCAGAGGGAACGAAGGCGGAAACCGTGGTGACAGAAATCGCGGCGGAGACCGGAGCTTCAAGAGAAGACCTCAAAGAGAGAAAAAATAAATTAAAAACGGAAAATACAGAAAATAAATGTTACAACCGAAAAAAACAAAGTTCAGAAGATCACAGAAAGGTCGGATGAAAGGCAATGCCCACAGAGGAAGTGAATTGTCGTTCGGTTCTTTTGGTATCAAATCGTTGCAGTCTAAATGGATAACAGGACGTCAGATTGAAGCTGCACGTATCGCTGTTACCCGTTATATGCAACGTCAAGGTCAGGTTTGGGTGAGGATTTTCCCAGACAAACCGATTACCAAAAAGCCGGCCGAAGTGCGCATGGGTAAAGGGAAAGGATCTCCTGAAGGATTTGTAGCTCCCGTAACTCCGGGAAGGATTATCTTTGAAATTGAAGGAGTTTCTTTCGATGTGGCAAAAGAAGCATTGCGTTTAGCAGCTCAAAAACTTCCGGTTACCACCAAGTTTGTTGTTAGACGAGATTATGATTATCAAAATCAAAATGTGTAATTGTTATGAAAATTGCAGAAATAAGAGAATTAAGTACAAAAGAGTTGCAGGAGAGATTGATTGCAGATACGGCCGCTTACAATCAGAAGAAAGTAAGCCATAGCGTTTCTCCATTAGACAATCCGGCATCAATTACGCATTTACGCAAGAGCATTGCACGCATGCATACGGAATTGCGCCAGAGAGAACTTACCAATAAATAAATTTTGGACTGATGGAAAGAAATTTAAGAAAAGAAAGAGTAGGTGTTGTATCCAGTAACAGAATGGAGAAATCGATTACTGTTGCCGTAAAATGGAAAGAAAAACACCCGATTTATGGAAAATTCGTGAATAAAACGAAGAAGTTCCATGCTCATGACGAGAAAAATGAATGTAATATCGGTGACACCGTAAAGATAATGGAAACTCGTCCGTTGAGCAAAACCAAGAGATGGAGATTAGTAGAAATAATCGAAAGAGCTAAATAACATGATACAACAAGAATCAAGACTTGTAGTTGCTGATAATAGCGGCGCAAGAGAAGCGCTCTGTATCCGCGTATTGGGCGGAACAAAAAGGCGTTATGCCTCGGTGGGTGATGTGATCGTTGTTGCGATTAAAGCTGTTATCCCTTCCAGTGATGTAAAGAAAGGTGCAGTTTCCAAAGCGATAATTGTTCGGACGAAGAAAGAAATACGCCGTCAGGACGGTTCTTACATCCGTTTTGACGATAACGCTTGTGTATTGCTGAACAATGCCGGTGAAATCAGGGGAAGCCGTATTTTCGGACCGGTTGCCAGAGAACTTCGTGCCACAAACATGAAGATTGTTTCACTTGCTCCGGAAGTATTGTAACTTTAGATTACAGAACAAAGCATGAAGATGATAGCGCAAATACTTTCAAACGTTTGTTCAACAGTCTCTTTAAGCTTTGAACTTTAATTTTTAATCTAAAAAAGAAATGAGCAAATTACATATTAAAAAAGGTGATATAGTATTTGTTAATACTGGCGAAGACAAAGGTAAAACCGGACGGATACTGAAAGTGTTCGTGAAGGAAAACCGCGCGCTGGTAGAAGGTATTAACATGGTGTCGAAACACGCTAAGCCGAGTTCGAAAAATCCTCAAGGAGGAAAAGAGAAAAAAGAAGCTCCCATTCATGTCTCCAACTTGAATCCGCTTGATCCGAAAAGTGGTAAACCCACCCGTATTGGTCGCAAGTTGAATGAGAAGGGAGTATTGGTACGAATTGCTAAAAAATCAGGGGAGGAAATCAAATAATGAGCAATATCGCTAATATAAAGAAAGAGTATCAGGAAAGAATTGTTCCTGCTTTGATGAAAGAGTTTTCTTATACATCTGTCATGCAAGTTCCTGTGTTGAAAAAGATTGTCATCAATCAAGGCTTGGGAGTTGCCGTTGCAGATAAGAAACTGGTCGACGTTGCTATTGCAGAACTCACTGCGATTACCGGCCAAAAGGCCGTTGCTACTTTATCCAAAAAGGATATTTCAAATTTCAAGTTGCGTAAAAAAATGCCTATCGGCGCGATGGTAACGTTGCGACAAAACCAGATGTACGAGTTTCTGGAACGTTTGGTACGTATCGCCTTGCCTCGTATCCGCGACTTCAAAGGAATTGACGGAAAATTGGACGGTAGAGGCAATTACACACTTGGAATACAGGAGCAAATTATTTTTCCCGAAATAAATATTGATAATATTACTAAAATATTGGGAATGAATATTACCTTTGTGACCTCTGCGAAAACAGATGAAGAAGGTTATGCCTTGTTGAGAGAATTTGGTTTACCTTTTAAGAATATCAAAAAAGACTAAAATGGCTAAAGAATCAATGAAAGCCCGCGAGGTAAAAAGAGCGAAATTAGTTGCAAAATATGCGGAAAAAAGAGCTCGCCTCAAAGCCGAAGGTAATTACGAAGCTTTACAGTCAATCCCAAAGAACGCATCTCCTGTACGTTTGCACAACCGTTGCAGCATGACAGGCCGTCCGAAAGGATATGTTCGGCAGTTTGGCATCTCTCGTATCCAATTGCGGGAAATGGCTTCTGCCGGCTTAATTCCGGGATTGAGAAAAGCGAGTTGGTAAGAAAAAGTTAAAAATCAAAAACTGGAAGTATTTTCAGTTTTTAATACAGAGTTAATAATATTTAAATATTGTCCGGCAAGTACGGATTAATTTAATTCAAATTTTTATGACAGATCCAATTGCAGATTATTTGACGAGATTGAGAAATGCCATCCAGGCGAAGCACCGGGTGGTAGAAATTCCGGCGTCAAATTTAAAGAAAGAGATCACCAAGATTCTCTTAGACAAAGGCTACATTCTGAATTATAAGTTTGTAGAAGACGGTCCCCGAGGCGCCATCAAAATTGCCTTGAAGTATGATCCGGTAAACAAAGTAAATGCGATCAAGAAACTGCAAAGAGTTTCTACGCCCGGTTTACGCCGTTACACCGGTTACAAGGAAATGCCGAGAGTTTTGAACGGTCTGGGTATTGCTGTACTTTCAACTTCGAAAGGAGTAATGACTGACAAAGAAGCGCGCGATTTGAAGATCGGCGGCGAAGTATTATGTTACGTTTATTAATCAGGAGGAAAAAAGTATGTCAAGAATAGGAAAATTACCCATTTCAATTCCGTCGGGCGTAACGCTGACAGTGAAAGATGACGTGGTTACCGTAAAGGGACCCAAAGGAGAACTTACTCAATATGTTAATCCTGATATTACGGTGGAAGTGAAAGATGGACAGGCAACAGTCAACCGTCCTACCGATGAAAAGAATCATCGGGCGCTTCATGGATTGTATCGCTCATTGCTTAATAATATGGTGTTGGGCGTTTCTACCGGATACAGGAAAGAATTGGAACTGGTAGGCGTGGGTTATCGCGCATCGAATACCGGCAATCTGCTTGAACTTTCCTTAGGTTATACGCATGTAATTTATTTACAGTTACCGCCGGAAATCAAGTTGGAAACCAAATCAGAGAGAAATAAAAATCCGCTAATCATTCTTGAATCGGCAGATAAACAGTTGATTGGCCAAGTATGCGCTAAAATCCGTTCTTTCCGCAAACCGGAACCTTATAAAGGTAAAGGTATCAGATTTGTGGGCGAAGTAGTTCGCAGAAAGTCCGGTAAATCAGCAGGTAAGTAATTTGCGTAAACTGAAATTATCATGACAATAAAAGAAGAAAGAAGACTAAAAATAAAAAAACGTGTGCGCGGTAAGATATCAGGAACCGCTGAGCGTCCACGTCTTACGGTATTCAGAAGCAATAAGCAAATTTATGCTCAGGTTATTGACGACTGTTCCGGTAAAACATTGGCAGCAGCATCGTCTCTTCTCTTGAAAGAGAAAGCGCCAAAAGGAGAATTAGCCGCTAAAGTAGGCGAACTTGTTGCTCAAAAATCTATTGAAGCCGGCGTACAGGCAGTAGTGTTCGACCGCAATGGATATTTGTATCACGGAAGAGTTAAACAATTAGCAGACGCAGCTCGGAATGGCGGTCTTAAATTTTAATGAGTATGGCAGGAATTAAAAATAGAGTAAAGTCGACAAACGACTTGGAATTAAAAGACAGATTAGTTGCCATTAACCGCGTAACGAAAGTTACGAAAGGAGGACGTACTTTCAGCTTTGCAGCTATTGTAGTGGTAGGCGATGAAGAAGGTATTATCGGATGGGGTTTGGGAAAAGCAGGCGAAGTAACGGCTGCTATCGCTAAAGCCGTAGAATCGGCTAAGAAAAATCTCATCAAAGTACCGGTACATAAAGGAACAATCCCGCACGAACAAGTGGCTTTCTTTGGTGGAGCACAGGTTTTCCTTAAACCAGCTTCCCACGGTACCGGAGTAAAAGCCGGAGGCGCTATGCGTGCTGTTCTGGAAAGTGTAGGTATAACAGATGTCTTGGCGAAATCCAAAGGATCTTCCAACCCTCACAACTTGGTGAAAGCTACTTTTGCTGCGTTGAACGAGTTGAGAAGTCCTTTCATGGTGGCTCAAAACAGAGGTATATCGGTTGAAAAAGTATTTAAAGGATAATTTAGGAGGAAAATAACTATGGCGACAATAAAAATAAAGCAAGTTAGAAGTAGAATCGGTTGTCCTGCAAACCAAAAGAAGGTTTTGGATGCTTTGGGACTCAGAAAAATAGGACGCGTGGTAGAACATCAGGCATCTCCTACTATTCTGGGAATGGTCGATAAGGTGAAACATTTAGTTTCGGTCGAGAAATAAAATAATGAGTAAAGAACAGGAAGTTTACACGCTCTGTTCACATAATAAAAAAATGCAAATATGAATTTATCAAATTTGAAACCTAAAGAAGGCTCTGTTAAAACCCGTAAGAGAATTGGTCGCGGTACCGGTTCCGGCTTGGGAGGCACTTCCACAAGAGGTCATAAAGGAGCGAAATCCAGGTCAGGTTATTCAAGGAAAAGTGGTTTTGAAGGAGGGCAAATGCCGATTCAACGCCGGTTACCTAAATTCGGATTTAAGAATATTAATCGGGTAGAATATAAAGCTATCAATATAGATACTTTACAGAAATTGGCAGAAGCTCAAAATTTGTCTAAAATAGGACTTGAAGAGTTGAGAAGCGCCGGTTTTATATCTGCCCGTCAAAAGGTGAAAATATTAGGTCAGGGTACGCTTTCTGCTAAATTGGACGTTGAAGCGCATGCTTTCTCCAAAACAGCGGAGGCTGCTATTCAGACAGCAGGCGGATCGATCGTTAAAATCTGAATACAATGAAAATAGTAGAAACATTTAAGAATATTTGGAAAATTGAGGATCTGAAAACTCGGATACTCACTACATTGGCTTTGATCGCGGTTTTTCGCTTCGGAACGTATGTAGTGCTTCCTGGTATTGATGCGGCTTCGCTCTCTGAACTGGAAAAACAAACGGCGGGAGGACTGTTGTCATTGTTAGATATGTTTTCCGGAGGAGCTTTCTCTAATGCGTCTATTTTCGCATTGGGAATCATGCCGTATATCTCTGCATCTATCGTGATACAGTTGTTGGCTATCGCTGTTCCCACATTTCAGAAGTTACAGCGGGAAGGAGAAAGCGGACGCAGAAAGATCAACCAGTATACCCGTTATCTGACTGTTGCTATTCTTCTGGTACAAGGTCCGGCTTACCTGATCAACCTGAGTACCAAGCTACAACAGGCAGGATCGGAGTTACCCACCGGAGGATGGTTTGTCATATCATCTACCATCATTCTGGCAGCAGGCTCCATGTTTATCCTTTGGTTGGGAGAAAGAATTACCGATAAAGGTATCGGTAATGGTGTCTCATTTATCATTATGGTGGGTATCCTGGCGCGTTTTCCGATCGCCCTGGCCAAGGAATTTACCTCCCGTATGGGAGATTCGGCCGGTGGTTTGATTGCTTTCATTTTTGAAATCGTTTTCCTGTTGTTCGTGATTGCAGGCGCTATCATGTTAGTACAGGGTACGCGAAGAGTTCCGGTGCAATATGCCAAACAAATGGTCGGCAACAAGCAATATGGTGGCGTGAGGCAATATATACCTTTAAAAGTAAATGCGGCTAATGTGATGCCTATCATTTTTGCCCAGGCAATCATGTTTATTCCGATTACTTTGCTGGGCTTCTCGGAAACCAATCCCGACGGTTTGTTTGCCAGGATGATGATGCCGTTTATGGATCACACCAGTGTGTGGTATAATGTAGTTTTTGCGTTCCTAATCATAGCATTTACCTATTTTTATACGGCGATTACCATCAATCCGAATCAGATGGCCGAAGATTTGAAGCGTAACAATGGATTTATTCCTGGAGTAAAACCCGGAAAGAAAACGTCCGAATATATTGACGTGATCATGTCGAGAATTACATTTCCCGGCTCTATATTTCTTGCGCTGGTGGCGATTTTTCCGGCTTTTGCCAAAATAGCGCACGTCAGCGACGAATTCTCGCAGTTTTTCGGCGGAACATCTTTGCTGATTTTGGTAGGTGTTGTACTGGATACCTTGCAACAGGTAGAAAGTCATCTATTGATGCGTCATTACGACGGCTTGTTGAAGAGTGGAAGGATCAAAGGCCGTCAGGGTACGGCTTATTGAAAAAATGATCTATCTTAAGACTGACGAAGAAATTGAGTTGATGCGCGCCGCCAATCAGTTGGTTGGCAAGACGCTCGGAGAACTGGCTAAGCATGTTCAGCCTGGTGTCACGACGCTTCAATTAGATAAAATAGCGGAAACATTTATCCGCGACCATGGTGCAGAGCCTACTTTTTTAGGATACGGCGGTTTCCCTAATTCGCTTTGCATCTCGATCAATGAAAATGTTGTTCACGGCATCCCTTCGGATGTTTCTTTACGCGAAGGCGATATTGTTTCCATTGACTGTGGAACGTATCTCCAGGGCTATTGCGGAGATTCCGCTTACACGTTTTGCGTAGGAGAAGTTGATCCGGCGGTAATGAAATTGCTAAAGACGACCAAGGAAGCGCTGTACATCGGTATCCGTCATGCAGTAGATGGAAAACGCTTGGGCGACATTAGCCATTCCATACAGGAATATTGTGAAGACCGGGGATTTTCCGTTGTCCGAGAACTAGTTGGTCATGGCATCGGAAAAAAGATGCACGAAGATCCGGAAGTGCCCAATTACGGCAAACGTGGATATGGCGCTTTGTTGAGAACCGGAATGTGTATCGCGATTGAACCGATGATTAACATGGGCAAGCGGCACGTAGTTTTTGAAAAAGACGGCTGGACGGTGCGGACGAGAGATCGCAAACCTTCGGCTCATTTTGAACATACGGTTGCTATCCGGGAAGGGAAAGCGGATATTTTATCGTCATTCGATTTTATCGAAGCAGTTTTAGGAGAAAAAGCAATTTAATTGATTTTAGATTATGGCCAAACAGTCGGCAATAGAGCAAGACGGAACAATAATTGAAGCATTGTCAAATGCAATGTTTAGAGTCGAATTGGAAAACGGACATGAGATAACGGCTCATATCTCCGGCAAGATGCGGATGCATTACATCAAAATTCTGCCGGGCGATAAGGTTAAAGTAGAGATGTCTCCGTACGATTTGTCTAAAGGAAGAATTTCATTCAGATACAAATAAAAAATATATAAAAACATGAAAGTAAGAGCATCCATAAAAAAACGTACGCCTGACTGTAAAATCGTCAGAAGAAAAGGTCGCTTGTATGTGATCAATAAAAAGAATCCCAAGTATAAACAGCGTCAAGGATAATTTTATTATTTTTGCAGAAAAAAATCAGTATAATATGGCTATAAGAATAGTTGGAGTAGATTTGCCGCAAAACAAGCGAGGTGAAATTGCGTTGACCTACATTTATGGAATCGGACGCAGTTTGTCAAACAGGATATTGGCGGAAGCCGGTATAGATCGGGACTTAAAAGTAAAAGACTGGAATGATGATCAGGCTGCGAAAGTACGCGAGATTATATCTTCCAATTTCAAAGTAGAAGGTGAATTACGTTCGGAAGTGCAGTTGAACATCAAACGTTTGATGGATATAGGCTGTTACAGAGGGATTCGTCACCGCCTCGGTTTACCGTTAAGAGGTCAGAGCACTAAAAATAATGCCCGTACACGTAAGGGTAGGAAGAAAACTGTTGCGAACAAGAAAAAAGCTACGAAATAATTAAAACAACATGAATTAAAATAACATGGCAAAAAAAACAGTTGCAGCTAAAAAGAGAAATGTAAAAGTAGACGCTAACGGTCAGTTGCATGTACATTCTTCTTTTAACAACATCATCGTTACATTGGCGAATAGCGAAGGACAGGTGATCTCCTGGTCTTCTGCCGGTAAAATGGGTTTCAGAAGTTCAAAGAAGAATACCCCTTATGCAGCTCAAATGGCAGCTCAGGACTGTGCAAAAATTGCATACGATCTTGGTTTGAGAAAAGTAAAGGCTTATGTGAAAGGGCCGGGTAACGGACGTGAATCGGCCATCAGAACCATTCATGGCGCCGGTATTGAAGTAACGGAAATTATTGATGTTACTCCGCTTCCACACAATGGATGCCGTCCACCCAAAAGAAGAAGAGTTTAACAAGTTTCTTGATTTCAGGGGCTTAGGTGGTGAATAGATTGCATGAATCCTCTCTGTAATCGCGGCTGCACAATCTTGGTTCCAACAGGATAAATTTTTAAAAAAGTAAAATGGCAAGATATACAGGACCAAAGACAAAAATCGCCCGTAAATTCGGCGAGGCGATTTTCGGGCCGGATAAAGTTCTCAGCAAGAAGAACTATCCTCCCGGACAACATGGAAACGGGCGGAAGAAAAAAACTTCCGAATACGGTATCCAACTTCGTGAGAAACAAAAAGCCAAATATACCTACGGGGTATTGGAAAGGCAGTTCCGTAATTTGTTCGAAAAAGCGCAACGCTCCAAGGGTATTACCGGTGAGGTGCTGATTCAACTCCTGGAATCCAGGTTGGATAACGTGGTTTTCCGCATGGGTTTGGCCCGTACCCGATCGGCTGCCCGCCAGTTGGTTTCTCACAAACATATTGTGGTAGACGGGAAAGTGGTGAATATACCCTCCTATTCTCTTAAACCCGGACAAATTATTGGTGTTCGTGAAAAGGCTAAATCGTTGGAAGTCATTACCGATACATTGGCTGGATTCAATCACAGCAAATATGCGTGGATTGAATGGGACCAATCTTCTCTGAGCGCTAAATATTTGTATGTCCCTGAAAGAACGGATATACCCGAAAATATCAAAGAGCAGTTGATTGTAGAATTGTATTCCAAATAATAATTATTCCATGGCGATATTAGCATTTCAAAAACCCGACAAAGTATTAATGTTAGAAGCGGATAACTTCTACGGAAAGTTTGAGTTTCGTCCGTTGGAGCCGGGTTACGGTATTACAATCGGTAATTCCCTCCGCCGTATTCTCTTATCTTCTTTGGAAGGATATGCCATTACATCTATAAAAATCGATGGTGTTGAGCATGAGTTTTCGACTATACCGGGCGTGATAGAAGATGTAACTAACATTATCCTGAACCTGAAGCAAGTAAGGTTTAAACGTACAACTGAAGATGTAGAGAGCGAAAAAGTTAGCATTCGTGTTTCGGGTACCGAAGTGTTCACGGCCGGTGATATAGGCAAACAATTATCGGGATTTCAAGTTTTGAATCCTGATTTTGCAATTTGCCAACTGGATCCGGGCACTAGTTTTCGTATAGAACTGAGTATTGATAAGGGACGTGGCTATGTTCCTGCCGACGAAGGTCATATAAAGGAAGAAGAAGACGTAACACGGATCGCTATCGATTCTATTTATACGCCTATCCGTAATGTGAAATATACGATCGAAAACTATCGCGTAGAACAGAAAACGGACTACGAGAAATTAATCATTGAAATAGAAACCGATGGCTCTATTCATCCGAAAGAAGCGTTGAAAGAGGCTGCAAAGATTTTGATTCATCATTTCATGCTGTTTTCCGACGAAAAAATTCATTTGGAAACGGCAGATACCGAGTCGAATGAAGAATTTGACGAAGAAGTGCTTCACATGCGTCAACTGTTGAAGACGAAATTGGCAGATATGAACTTGTCTGTCCGTGCACTGAACTGTTTGAAAGCCGCCGACGTAGAAACACTGGGCGAATTGGTCGGATATCAGAAAAATGATTTGCTGAAGTTCCGTAACTTTGGTAAGAAATCCTTGACTGAATTGGACGATTTGCTGGATGATTTGAAATTGAATTTCGGAATGGATATTTCTAAGTATAAATTAGATAAAGATTAATTAAAGATGAGGCATAATAGAAAAATCAATCATTTAAGTCGTACCAATACGCACAGAGAGGCAATGCTGTCTAACATGGCATCTTCTTTGATTAAAGAAAAACGGATTTTTACGACCATAGCGAAAGCAAGAGAGCTTCGTAAATTCATTGAGCCGCTGATCACGAAATCGAGGACGGATACGACACATTCCCGCCGCACTGTATTCAAGAATCTGAGAGATAAATATGCAGTTAAAGAATTATTCCTGGATGTATCTCAAAAGATCGGAGACCGTCCGGGTGGTTATACCAGAATTATCAAAACGGGCAATCGTTTGGGAGATAACGCTGCCATGTGTATGATAGAGTTGGTAGACTATAACGAACTGTTAGTGAAAGATAAAACTCCAGCAAAAGCTGCTAAAACACGTCGTTCCAGAAGAAAAGGCGGTGTAGATGCCGTAGAAGTTAACGCAACTTCGGCTGCCCCAAAAACTGAAATTGAAACGGTGGCAGTGCCTGAAGTTGTTGAAACGGCAACTCCGGTGGAGGAAGCAACAGTTGTAGAAGAAATTCCGGCAGCAGTTGTTGAAGAAACGCCACAAGTGGTAGCAGAAGAAACGGTTCCCGAAACGGAAACTAAGAAAAGTGCGGAAGAAGATAACGCAGAATAGTTAATAAATATTTTTTGAAGCAGAAAGCCTGTGAGCCGTTTGGTTTGCAGGCTTTTTTGGTATATCGGGTATGTTCCAAAACTGCGTGATGAGAGATTACACATGACGGACAGATAAGAATTTTCTGGATTGCTTCGCCGCAAGCGGCTCACAATAACGTGTAAAGAGCAGACTTATTGCGAGCCGCTTGTGGCGAAACAATCCAGGTAGAAGGGCGTTGCATGCAAGACCCACCCCTACGAGAACGCACGTTTAATCACCGTTCAAGACTTCCTTTTTAAAAGATATCCTCCCGCCATCAATAGCAGTATACCCACGCCGTCCGCTATCGGAACGTGGCTTCCGTGACCGTTACCAACGCCGCCGGGCGCTGCCGTCAGGGTGGATTGGGTGGTGTTATCAAATAGACCGATGCTACTGCTCGATGAGGAAGATAACAGGTTTTGTTTTGCCTCACTGGTCTGTGTGGATGAAATGGAGGATTGTTGCTTACCATACAGTCCCACGCCGGCAGATGCCGGCGTCAGGACATGCAGCATCACTATTATATTCACAATCACTATGCTACTGAAAACTTTATAATTTCTTTTCAT
>JAISFI010000407.1 GCA_031263685.1 Dysgonamonadaceae bacterium
TTCAATAGATTCAAGCACTTCGTGTACTGCCTGCAAATATTCTCTTTCGTGAGCGTATCTGGATTCAAGCCGATTCATTATTTCTTTTACTTTCATCTTGTTATGTTATTAAATGATACAATAATTACCTTGTTTATACTCTTAATTGCGAAAACAAAGGTCTTAATTTTTCCCGATATAACAAAAAAGTGTGTGTTATGTTTTCTTTCAAAAATAACCTGTATAACTCGAAGAATGTCGGAGCATCCACTAATTCTATATTCGGATTGAGGACTTTAAGTTCATACTCCACTTGTACATACCAGTCAGGGCTTTTAAGAATATTTCGGAACCAATGAAAAGGAACTGGTCGAGCGTTCACACGTTCAACAACCTGAGCGGCGGCAACTTTTGGGTTACTGTCATTGACGTCCCAATCCGCACGCAATATGGGCATATCCTTGTGTAACATGGTCAGCGGAATTTTCTGCGGCACGATACCGTTCGGACTGAAAGAGGAATAAGCGTCCAAGCCTTTGGTGTTTAGTCCTTCGGCAAATCCATCTATCACAAATCCTGTTATGCTCAATCCCCATTGTTCGTAGCGGGGTTTGCAATGTTCCGCCCATTGCGATGTTCCGTCGGGTAGCCCCGACAGCCGGGGCGTTTGCAAGTCGCCGGGATTAAGGTATCCGGCGCCATTATCTGCGGCGGCAAAATAGTCATTGGCTGTAGCCGACTCACGCTGATAGTCCAAAGCCATAGGTACGCGTTCAGCAAGCGCCGGGCTGATGCACCACATCATTGGCGTTTTTCCACGTTGCGCGTTATCCCAAATGAAAGGAGTAGTTTGAGCAAGCCAGGAAGCCGCATCATAATCGCCTACATAAAAAATGACTAATTGTTTGTTGCCCAGCGTCAACTTGCCATTAGCATCTAAATAACCTTTTGCCTGAAGTTCTTCTTTAGTCGTCCACTTTTGCGGATATTCTTTTTTCAGTGGATAATGCTGCCAGAACGAAGCATTGGCGAGCGCGCCATAGCCAATGGCGTCTGCGTCCATGAAAGCATTGTAGGCGCCGATAATTCTCGAATATTCCCATTCGGTAGATACATCTTCGTGAATACCGCCCGCATGTTTGGTATATTTATATGCCCAGGACGGGAATCCGCCAATGTGTGTAAAAACTTTGCCATTATTATTTTGCCTGTACGCCAGCAACAGGATTTCTTCCATCGTTTGCCTGTCTGCGCCCTGCGATTGCTTGGGATCGTCGGTCGCTTCGTCGCTCCAGGGGCTAAGGTCGAAGAAGAATCCTTTTCTACTTACAAAAAAATCATGATTAGTCAAGGTGTGATGATTGGCAACCGAAGCCTCAGGCTTTGTCAACCAAAACTGGTCAATGTAGCAGGCGCCGAAACGTGTGTTGAGTTTTCCCGGTTTCAGGTATTTCTCTATTAACCAGTAGTAGGCGTCTATTTTCGTCGATCCGCTGGATGCTCTTTCCGTTTCAGGTACTTTTCCCGTACCGGTGAAGCGCGATGATCCGTCTTTGTTTACCAGCCAAACCATAACCGGAAGTTTTGGACCGTTCAATACCAGTTTAGTATATAAAGAATTGTGCGATGTATCGTACCTGATAGCAATCAAATCTTCTGCGCCGGCAACCGATGAGGCTATATTGCTGGTAGCTGCGACCTTCGGATCATATACTACAACTCCTTTAATGTAGCTTTTGAAACTTTCGACTAAATGAAGCACGTCAGACGCCTCATTCACCTTGGCTTTGCTTATCCATTTGCCCGGCTGCCTGTATTTATCCCACCAATAGCGATCAATATTAACGTCTTCATTTTCGATATAAAACAGGTAAAGCAAGGGTCCCGTGCGGTTTACAATCCCTTGGAGGGTAGCGACAGTATGGATATGATCCCAGACAGTACGAACATTTTCCTGATTATTTAAGTCGAGATGGCTCAAATAATTCAAATTAAAGCTTGTAACTGTTCCTTCTACAAATTCGGACTTTGGAGGCAGCGCTTCTTTAAAGCCTGCGATCGTTGTTGCCGCTTGTGTATATTTGCGAAACGTTTCGCGTTCGGCGGGAATATGCTGCGTTCCATCCTTGAGTAATGGGACAACATTCTGCGCATAAACATCTGTTCCTGAAAAAATCAGGAAACACAGCAGGAAAATCGTGTTCCCGCTTAAAAGCCATACTGCAACTCTTGCAAGAGACTGTCTGATAAAATTACATTTACTTGTCATATATTCTTTAAATAAGAACACAAAGATAAACATTTCTGTTCTGCAAGCCGAAAAAACAAGCCGAAAAAAGCTAAAAATATGCAAAAAAATGTTATTTTGTCACAATTTTTGACCGTTTTATACTGCTATGCGCAAAAAAATATTAGATTTTAAATTATTGATATAATGTTTGTTAAAAAAAGATATAATGTTTTAAGAAAAAAAAGAAACACTTGTATTATTATTTTACATAACTTGCGCCGAAATTATGACAGTGGTCGAGTAGTGAAAGATAGATTGCAAAATATTATAAACTTAATAAATGTAAAGATAGTAAAATATGGATAAAAAAATGGACAGGAGATCTTTTCTCCAAAAGAGCGCCATCATTACAGCCGGAGTAACAATAGTTCCGAGCGTAGTGATGGGAAAGAAATTCGGATACATTGCTCCGAGTGACAAATTAAACATTGCTGTTGTAGGTATAGGCGGCATGGGTAACTCTAATCTAAACGCTGTTAGAGATACGGAAAACATTGTAGCTTTGTGCGATGTGGACTGGAAATACAGCGAAAGGGTTTTTAATGCTTACCCAAGTGCAAAGAAATACTGGGACTGGCGCAAGATGTATGACGAAATGGGAAAATCCATTGATGCTGTTATTGTTGCAACAGCGGATCATACTCATGCCATTATAGCGGCAACAGCTATGACTATGGGAAAGCATGTATACGTGCAAAAACCATTGACTCACAGTGTATATGAATCCCGTTTGCTTACCAAACTTGCTGAAAAGCATAAAGTAGCGACTCAAATGGGTAATCAGGGCAGTTCAGATTCGGGCGTGCGTCAAGTTTGCGACTGGATTTGGAACGGAGAGATTGGCGAAGTTAAAAGGGTAGATACTTTTACCGACCGTCCTATTTGGCCTCAGGGTCTTAACACTCCAGCAAAAGGATCATGGGTTCCCGAAACCTTGAACTGGGATTTGTTCCTCGGTCCGGCTAAAAAACGTCCGTTCAACGAAGTATACCACCCGTGGAACTGGCGCGGATGGT
The DNA here is from genome assembly GCA_031263685.1 of Dysgonamonadaceae bacterium. Lineage (GTDB taxonomy): Bacteria > Bacteroidota > Bacteroidia > Bacteroidales > Azobacteroidaceae > JAISFI01. The sequence goes on from JAISFI010000407.1 coordinate 3,286, forward strand.
GGGATTACGGTACAGGCGCATTGGGAGATATGGCTTGCCACATTATGCATCCGATATTCAAGGCGCTGCAGTTAGGCTATCCTACAAAAGTACAGGGAAGCTCTACTCTCCTGCTTAACGATTGCGCTCCCAGCGCCCAGACAGTACGTTATACTTTCCCGAAACGTCCGGTTACCGGTGTTAAAAAGGTAAAGGAATTTCCCGAAGTAGAAATTTCATGGTACGATGGCGGTATCAAACCGGTTATGCCCGCAGGATGGCCGGCAGGAAGAGACATGAACGACGCCGGCGGCGCCGCTATTTTCCATGGCACGAAAGATACTTTGATTTGCGGATGTTACGGCGTTCGCCCATGGTTGCTTTCGGGCAAAACTCCCGTTGTTCCCAAAACTCAGCGCGAAATAACAGTAAGCCACGAAATGGACTGGGTGCGCGCATGTAAGGAAACTCCGGAAAACCGCGTAAAAACAGCTTCCGATTTCAGCGAAGCCGGTCCTTTCAACGAAATGGTTGTTATGGGCGTGCTTGGCGTAAGACTTCAGGCT
>JAISFI010000425.1 GCA_031263685.1 Dysgonamonadaceae bacterium
TTTTCAATTTACACACAAACGAATAAAAATTTCTTTCAAAATTTATAAAAGAAAGAGATTACTTTCTTTTTCAGGATTTTACAGATCTGAATAAGTTACATAATTTTTTTCAATAGTTAACTTTTCAGGATTCTCTCCCGTGCACAATTTTCTCATATATCGCTTCATATTTTGTCAACATTTGCTCCAGGCGAAACTTTTGCTCATAAGTTTTTTTCGCTTCTCTGCCAAATCGCCGTAATAAATCATCGTCTTCCAGCAGTTTCGACAAATAGGCAACAAATACATCCGGTGCATTTTCAAGCAAATAACCGTTTTTTCCGTGAGATACTACCTCCGAAATACCACCTACGGCGGAAGCTACTACCGGCGTGGAAAAACAAAATGCCTCGATGATCGACATCGGCAAACCTTCATAATGTGAAGGCAACATAAATACATCAGTATAAGGCAAATAATAGTAGGGACGGTACAAAGAACCTAATAAAAATACATTATCACTCAACACAATACCTTCCGGAGATGTTTCATTGCCAATCCACACAAAGGCATAGTTTGGAAGTTGCCGTGCAACCTGTACAAATAACTCAAAATGCTTCTGTTTGCTGATTCGGGAAATACACATTACGATCCGTTTATAGTGAACTCTCAGATGCTTCAACACTTCTTCCGGTTGAGTATCCAATGGGGTAAAAGTAGTTTCAGCATAATCCGAAATTCCATTATGAACCACCTCCGGGTTACAACGAAAACCTTCGGCTTTCATTCCATCTCGATCATAATAACTGACTCCTACAACACAACCGGTATGCGGCGCTAATATACGTTCTACAGGCAGAAAACGACGAAAAGCAACCCGTACGGAATCAAAACCGTGTACAGTATAAACCGTTTTGCTCTTCGGGAAAACTAGCCTGCCCAAAGCGCCCATCTTCGATGAATGTAAATGAACGACATCCGGCCGATACCGAAACCGGTAATATATCAAGTGTAAAACAATAAAAATATCTCGCCACGACAAAGATTTCCGCTGCTTACCGTAGCACAAACGCTTGATGTCGGAATTCAAGCCCGCCCAAGCCCGACCGTCTCCTCCATACACTAAGAAAACTTCATTGCCGGCTGCCGACAATGAGCGACTCAAAGCAGCTACAACCGACTGAGCGCCTCCATATTCCGACAAGGTAATCAATTGGAATATTCTCATGACAAAAGATTTTGATATTGTTCCATAATATATTCCAGAGAAAATTCCTTGCTTCTTTCTTCCAGCAAAGAGCCGGATATCGGATTCAACAGAGCTTGTTTCATCAGAAGCGCAAACGCATCCGTATCTACAAAATCCCTGCTCAAATAACCGTACTTACCATGATCCAATAATTCGGAAGCGCCACCGGTGGGCGTAGAAACAACTGTTTTACCCATACTTATAGCCTCTGCAACGACCAATGAAAATGACTCGGAATAAGAAGTTATCAATAGTAATTTTGCGGCTTTCAAGTACGGAAAAGGATTTATCTGCCCAGTCAAAATGACGTCATCTTTCAAACCTTGTGAAAAAATATAGTGTTCCAACTCCTGTTTTTGCTCACCGTCGCCAATAATAAATAACTTGGGTTTCAAACAAGACGGAGCGTCTTTGAGATTCAAACAATCCGGCCGATCCAAGACTTCTCCGAATTTCCGATAAGCATCCAGCAAAAACTTAAGATTCTTAACTTCAGTCAAACGACCGATAGAAACAAATATCGGTAGTGTCTCTGGCATCGAAAGTTGTTCTTCCGAGAGCAAAAGCAATTCCTTACGATCTATAGGATTATAGATTCGTACGATCTTATTCTCGCTAATACCGCGATTTATCAAAAAAGAACGAATGGCATCCGATACAGCAATCACTCTATGAGCTTTCGGATACAAATATTTCATCAACCAGGGAGAAATACGTCCGTGCAAACCCAGATGACGAGATTCTATATCATAAAAACAATGCTGAGCGACGATAATACGAGTTTTACTCTTTCGTACCAAACTATTCGCAATAATAGATAAATAATTCGGAAAATCCGACCCTGATAAAAAATAATCCGGCTGTTCGCGGGAAATATAACGCACCAATGAGGGTAAAACACTACGCACACGTTGCTTCATCTCTACTACACGAACCTGCGGGGAAAGTTGCTCTAAAAAAACGCCCCTCTTCCAGCATACCACGAAGTCTACATCATAACCGGAACGGACAAAACCGTTGGCTAACGTCACAAAAGTCTTTTCTCCACCCCCCAACTGAAATGTAGGCATGAATAAAGCTATATGTTTATGCTTGTTTTGCATCTATGTATACGTCTATTGTCATTAGAAAAATTTAATAAACCAAATTGAATCAGTCATATAAATTATACTGCGCACAGCATGGTTTTGTGTAATGTTCTTAGGCTGCACAACGTCATTGCGAGGACGATGCACAATACGCAAAACATTGATTGCCGCTTGCAAAGCGTTGCCGGAAATCAAATAAACTTAAATTTTCATAGGCTTTTTCCATTTCTATTAATCGTTGGAGGCAAAGATAATATTAATTTCGCAATTAAATACCTAATTCAAGAACTAAATTTGGCAACCAATTTGTCCTTGTCTATGGCTACGCAAATCGCTTTTTCATACATCACCTCAAAAAACACTGGATTTTTCGTGTTCCGATTGTCCCTCATTCCGCGCAAGCGGCTTTTGGGTAAAACAGGAAACTTCAATTTTAACACCAGTTAGTACGACTGTTTTATGTCAGTAGCGTTGCAGAAATATCCTGTATTTTGGTTGCTCGCGCTACTCCTCTTCTTAAGAACGGTTCGGTTAGTTCTTTATCGGGAAGAAACAACATATATCTTTTTGAATGTTCAACAATAAAATTTCTTTTTTCCAAATACTCTTTAATAAAAGCCATATCATTTTTTCGATGGTACGTGCACAAAAGCAGCCGTATAGCAGGCTGTACGGCAAGGTTTTTTTCCGCGCCTTCCAGCATTTGAATTTCCATGCCTTCAATATCGGCTTTTATGAAATTTATTCTGTCGCCATTTATAAAATCATCAATGGTTATATTATCCCCTTCCGTTACGTTTGATACATATTTATTTACAATAACCGTCTTATCCTGCCATGGTTCAAATGTTTTTGCCAATGCCTGCCTCCATTGGGTATTACATTCAAACAAATATATTTTTGCCGCTTTTTCAGCGTAGGTGAGCGCCCAAAATCCTTCTGCGGCGCCAATGTCCGCAATAACATCACCTTCGCTAACGATGTAATCCGGCGTTTCATACCTATGCGGAGAATTGGTATCCTGTTCCACGCAGAGACCATTATAATAAACACGGATTCTTTTTGCATCCCATTCCTCAGGGAAATACATTTTTTTACCGGTATGCATTACATATTTCATTCCGCATAATTCATCCGCAAAAACGTTAATTTCTTCCGGATCATATTTTGTGGTAAAATCATACGGAAATACGTTAAAGAGATTTTTTTTGAAATACTTTATGATTTCCATAATTTCCGGATCATGTTGATTTTTATCCAGAGCTAAAAAATAATTCCTGATATATTTCTGTTTAGGATCCTCTTTGCCTTTCATAACGATCCATTTGTAATACAGCATCATTCCAATAGGGAAATAATATCTTATAACTTTCTTTATTTTGTTAAAAAAAATCATATACACTCCTTTCAACGTAAATACGATAATAAAATGTTAGAGTTGTTTGAAAACTTCAGTATTTTTCACAAATGAATATCCTAACAGCAATGACAGCACTTCATACATTTGCATTCGCCCTAAGGCATCTCCTTTGTAGTTCAGAATGAAAATATAAACGAACAGGATGAGTAAGCATAAAAAATCATTCCGATCTTCATGAACCAGCCGACGATATCCTAAACGCAAAGGAGTGAAGAAAAACAAAGACTGGTAAACAACCAGCATCAGTAGATACGGAATCCCGCCAAACAACAAATTGCGCATGTAACCCGCATCCGTATCTCCATAAAAAGCAAGTTTCGACTGATATTTAGCATCTCCTTGCATCAATGTTTTTTCGCTTAATGGGTAGTACATAGTCTCTAATGCATCTGAAGACGCCGTAGAAAAACGTTTTGTTTTATCATAGTTATATAGAAACTCAAAGGCGAAAGGTAATACATTTTCTTCCAAATACTTTCGCTGTCCGGATCCTATTGTGAAAAGAAAGATGTACACAAACAGCGAAACCGCGGCCAACCCACGTATAGTTCGCTTAAATTTGACTACTGCATCTGTGCTCATTAGCAAGACCAGCAATAAAGCCAACGCAACTCCCACAAAAGATGTTCGTCCGATAAAAACGCAACCAACGAACAAAAGAAAGAAAACTATCAGTTTCCATATCCCTCGAAAATAATCCTGTCCTTGAAGGAACAAAACTCTGAAATACAAAATGATAGACAGTCCAAAGCCTGCAGGCAAATCAAAAAAAGAATTGCCCGACAAGCAATAGAAACGGAAAGGCGCCTCCTCCAAGGCGCCCACCATAGCTTTCGGGCGAAGAGATGATAGAAAATCTCCTACCGGACGGAACAAAAAGCCCGACAATGATATCAATCCCTGAACCGCAAAAATATGTATCACCAATACCATTGCATATTCAAAGTGGCGATCATTTACGTCTTCAAACAGCACCGGAAATGCATAAAGTAATACCAAGAGCATGTACAACTGCACGCCAAACGTACGGAAGACACCCATATCATACGTGTAACGCAGCACAGGATACAGATAACCATAAACCGTCAAGGCAACAAGCGCTGTTAAAATAATCAAGATGTACCTGGAAAAAAACTGGTCACAGGGAACACGCCCTTTGCGCATCAGCAAATAATACGCGGTACACAGCAACGCCGACAATATCACCGAATTTCTCAGCAAAGGAATCGGGAAATTGAACGCAATTAAAAATAATATGACAACCTTGAAAATATACATTTTCAGAGATAGACTCCCAATTTTTATTTACAGTCCAATCCTATTGCGATAACAACTCTATTTTCACTAAGAACGGGTGATAATTTCACCTCAGAACCTCTCCATTCTTCTATGAGACGATTAACGGGAACTCCCAAAAGGCTTAATTCCTTCTTGACGGATTTAACGCGATCTCTACTTAGCAAAATGTTATGTGAAAATTTGCCAGTTTCATCGGCAAAACCTATCAAACGTATTTGTAAGTCAGGATGTGATTTCAGAAAATCGGCTATGCGACGAATCTTGGCTTGTTCTTTTTGCGATATAACAAACGAATTAGTTGAAAAATAAACGGGTTCGGATTCATACGCAACAACCGGTATTTTTTGAGTACGAGCTACATCTTCCTCTCTACCTTTATTTGCAGGCGTGCTTGTGGCATCTGAATCTACTGATTGAGATAATTTTGTTGCCACTTCCGAATTTCCAATTACGGATACGGGTCTTTCACCTACTTTGTTCAGTTGTTTTGTTTGTTCTTCCAATTTACGAGCTAAGTCGGACAATTGAGCAGCTTGAGCACGACTTTCTTCCTCTTGAGAACGTATTTTTTCTTGCAACAATTCTATTTCGCTGGAAGATAGATACGATTGCGGCGTAGAGAAAATTTTCTTATTAATATTAAATTGAACGCCGGCATATAAGTTGAGTATCGCATCGTAACTCCGTGTACCAACATAACCATCAAATTCTTTCGGAGCAACTACGGCCTGCGGCTCCAAGTATAAACTCCAACGTGGATTTAAGTTAAAATCGGCGCGAATACCAAATTTAATAGCTAAATCGGTGCTCGATATTGTTTGATCACCTTCATACGCATGAATTATCCCAGCACCGGCATAAGGTATAATATCCAACAAAGCATCTTGTTTTGGATAGGAACGTAACAAATTACTTAAATTGACCATCAAATCAAAAGTTACAAGGCTATAAGAAAAATCCTGCCAAAAACCATAATTACTCTGGTCATCTCCGCTACGAAGGTAATTCGGCGGATACGTCTTCGGGTTTATACCGGTACTACGGTCTTCATAAAAATAATATCCGCTACTGATTTCCTTATTGAATCCGCGTAATTTACTGTACTGTCCTTGCAAACGGGCGCCAAATGAGTGGGTAAACCACTTGCCGGCAGTCAATTGCACACCATAACAGAAACGATCCGTTATACTGTGATGATAGTTACCAAAATCCTGTTCCGCTGCCAATAAATTAATTCCACCTCCCAAAGATACAAACCAATTATTTCTATAAGCTGGAGAAGCCTTCTCCTCCAAAGATGTTGTTCGTTCTTGTGCGGATACTCCCCACAAAGAACAACATAAAAATACTGCTAACAAACTTTTTTTCATGTGACAAATCATTAAATAATTACACCTAATTCCATTTATTTTATTACTTATTTTTTATAACCGTTTTTTTTAGTTTTATCCCTTTTTTGGACTTATCATCCTTATTTTCTTCCGGTTTCTCGCTATAACTATAGCCATAACCCGATGAGCGATTGGAGAATCCGTTCAATAATATGTTTATGTTCTTCAATCGTTTTTCGGCATGAACATCCTCCAGCATCGGCAAAACCGACTTCGGAGTATAGTTTTGTCTAACGATGAAAAGCGTTGCATCACTCACTCTATCTATCAAATAGGCATCCGATACACTACCTACCGGAGATGCATCTACGATTATATAATCATAACGTTTCCGCAACTCTTTAAATAACTCGTCCAAAGCAGGCTCCATCAATAATTCATTAGGGTTAGACGGAATCCCGCCCGCAGGCAATACATCCAAACCAACTCCTTCTACGTCTCTCACTATCAGAGAATCAATATCCGATTCTTTGCCTTGCAGATACGAAACAATACCTCCGGAGTTTTTCGACAAAAGCATCCTTGAACTTAATTGAGGACGACGAATATCTAACCCAACCAGTAATGTCTTATATTTCAAAGCAAAAATCATAGCCAAGTTCATACTGATAAAAGTTTTACCTTCGCCACTGATACAAGAAGTAACCTGTATCACTTTTTCAGCTTTGCTATCCAATAAAAATTGCAAATTCGTACGCAACAAGCGGAACCGTTCAACTACAACACTTGTAGAATCCGGACGCACCACAATATCTTTTTTCATTTTGGATATAGGAAGATTCAATGTAATCGGAACACTGGAATGTGCTCTGACCTCTGCCTCTGTTTCTATCTTGTAGTTGAAAAAACGGCGGATACCGATAACAATATAAGGAACAATAAAACCACAGAATAAAAAGAGTACATAAACAGCAAATCTATTCGGAGCAACCGGATTGGACGATGCCAGGGCAGACTCTAAGACTTTAGCGCTGGGAGCCGTTACTACCAATGCCAAGGCTACTTCTTCTCTGCGAGCAAGCAAGTTGGTATACAAGTCTGCTTTCGTTTTTTGTTGACGAATTTTCTCCATGTACTCGCGTTCACGACGAGGAATATCTCCCAACGAATAATCATAATGAAGACTTAAATCTTCTAATTCTTTCTGTCTACTTTGCATCATCTGGCGAATGGCAAAAAGATTCGTACGGATATCATCTTTCAATAAACGAATACGCTCATCCAAGCGAAGAATAGCCGGCGCTGAAGACTCCATAGTGGCAGACAATCGTTTACGATCCATAATCAACTGGTTGTATTTTCCGATGTCGGTAGATAACACACCATCACTGAGCGACAATGAATTGAACATGGATGACGGTATAGGGGCAATACTCCCTTCAAAATCCAATGTTTCCTGCAAGTAATCCAACAACTCCAGATTGGTTACTGCTTCTTTCAATCGCTTTCCATAATTATTATCTTCCGATAACAGCAAACTGGATTCCGATTGAATATCCGTCAAACGATTACTATGCCTGTAAGTTTCTATTTCTTTCTCCAAATCACTCAAATCCCCCTCCAACAGAGTTAGACGTTCGTTGATAAATAACGAAGCATTAGCTGCCGCCTTATTCTTGTCATTCATCACATCCTGATTATACAATTCTGTCAATGTGGCCAGAAAATCTTCCCCTCTTCTTCGATGTGTTTCCTGCAACGTCAAACTGACGACACTGGTATTCTTGCCAACGACTTCTACCAACAGCATTGACTGGTAAAAAGAAGCCATTGTCAAATAAGGAGATATAATAATCTCCAAGGGAAAGGAAGGATGCAGGGAAATATTATCCGTTTTATGAAGGGTTATCATACCTACAGGAGTCTCTATATCTACCGGAAAATGAGTAAATTCCGCCGAAAAAGCATGATTCCAGTAACCACCTTCCAGTCGAATCAAAGTATCTCCCTCCGGTATCAGTTGTAAGAACAGAGAACCGCGAAGCGATGGCATGAATGTACTATCCAAACTCACCGTTACAGGCGCACTGTCATAATAAGCCATATTATCCACTCCATACAATTCGCTATCTATAACCCTGCCTTTTACCAGATAACGGATATGCAGGTCTAATTCCTTGACTACCGATTCTATCAAATCACGAGAACGAAGCGCTTGAACTTCATTGTCCACATTATCTCCGGCCTTAAGGATTCCCATGGCATCGAAAACCGAAATTTCACTATTGTTCAAACCTCCACGCTCATTATCTTTCAACATAATAGATGTTTGGACACGATAAATCGGAATGGAATAACGCAAACGAAGATATGCTAAAGAGAGAAATAGCAAGATGGATAGCAAAAACCACTTCCAATGGATAATCAACCGGGATATAATCCAGTAGAAATCAATTTCCCTTGAAAGGCGAAGTGATTGAGGCGGATTTTGTATACGATTATTTGTTTTCATTTTCTAACGAACAATTACGAGGATTAAGTTAACTAACGTCAATAACATAGAACCTACCGAAATCAATATTCCAGTCTGAGAGCCGACATCTGCCGAACGCGCCCGTGCACTATTCGCCTCTACAAGTACTATGTCATTTTGTTGCAAATAAAAATAGGGCGAAGATAACATTGCGGTGGAATGTATATTCAATTCCACAATTCTAACTCCTTCCGGCAGTTGACGAACAACACGCACTTGATCCCGTTTACCGTATAAAGTCATATCGCCCGCCAAAGCCAAAGCTTCTATTACATTAATGTGATCTGAAGTCACATTGTATCTTCCCGGACGATTCACCTCTCCAAGTACGGAAATATGGAAATTAGATAATCGAACTGTTACTATAGGCTCTACCTTTAAGTAAGTTGACAAGCGTTTTTTCAAATAAGCTTCCAGTTCGCCCTGCGTGAAATTTGATACTTTAATGGTACCTAACACCGGAAAATCAATCTCTCCCTGCTTATCTACAAGGTAAGCCTGCCTGCCTACACCCTGGTTTACGTAACCAATATCCTCAGACTCTACCGGTTGCAATGGTAAATTAAAATCAATAGCAGCCACATTCTCTCCGGGGACATTAATCAAAATACTCAATATATCATCCGGTTGAAAACGTACTATTTGTGATTTAATTTGAGTGGGATACGTTTTATTATCACGTACTGCAGATTGATTGTCACTCCGAAAAAAAGATATCTTTCGGGAAGAGGTACAAGAAAATAACAGCAAGGGAATAAGAGACACTACAAAAAGTTTTCTTTTCATCTTTATTATGGCTTATAATGGTTTATCTTCACGTTGCACACACACTCCCCTAACGGGATTTCTTGAAAAACAATTGAGGTACCTGCCCTCATGTTATGAATGTTACCTGCAATCTTCACCGGATTTTCAGCATATAGCGACAATGCTAAAGCAGAAACCAAAGCTCCTGGCAACAGCACCTTAGTTATTCTCCTTATAGCCATTTCGAACAAATTACAATTTTTAGAGTTTCTATCATCTTTTCGCCTTTTATCAAAACTAACCTTGATTAGTTTCTTTGTTATTACTTTCTTCATGTATTTCTCCGGCTTTTCCCTTCTTGATCATTTTAATATATATGTGATATAAATATGTATATGAAATTTATATCGTTTATGTATCAAGTGTATGTGTATATTAAAGTGATTTGTTACATCTTCTCAGACTTTCCCTTTTTCCATAATTAGAGCAATGCTCTACCGCATCAATTTTAAAACAACAAAGGATGATCTTAAAGTTCTAAGCCGAAGAACTACACATTTTCATTTTTTTACACTTTCTTCTTTTTCTTAAAGTCGTCAAAACAGACATTCCTTAGGAAAAGATCTTATTTCAAATAACTCACATACCAATGGATTAAATATCCCACTACCACTTTGATCTCTTGTTGTAAGACAAAACAAATAATGCAACATTATATCACATCTGCAAATTGTGAGCAAAGATATACTATTTTAATCATAAAACGACTACGTTTTGTATTTTATTCACAAATAAGACCGTTTTTAAGTATCGTATTAACATTCATTCGTATTGTATTCCTCAAAAAATGCAACATTATTGATTATTACTTCCATGCAATTACTTCCGTGCAGAAAGTTGCGATACCACGTTAATCAATTCCGCACCTAACTCTTCCGCCTCCTGCATCGTAGACGCTTCGGAATAGATACGAATAATCGGCTCCGTATTGGATTTACGCAAATGTGCCCACTTATCAGGAAAATCTATTTTTACTCCATCAATATCGGTAATGTCGTATGCTGAAAATTTCTCTTTGACGGCCAGCAAAACAGCATCGACATCAATATCCGGCGTCAACGTCACCTTTTGTTTGGCGATAAAATACGGAGGATAAGTTACCCGCAAAGCACTCACCGTCTTCTTTTCCTTTGCCAGATGGGTCAGAAACAAGGCAATACCAACCAAGGCATCACGGCCATAATGACTGGCAGGATAAATCACGCCGCCATTTCCTTCTCCGCCTATTACGGTTTGAGTGGCTTTCATTTTTGTGACAACATTGACTTCGCCTACCGCTGCGGCATTATATTCGCCGCCATATCGACGGGTTACATCCCGCAGGGCGCGTGTAGAACTTAAATTGGAAACGGTATTGCCGGGCGTATGTTTCAACACATAATCTGCAATGGCTACCAATGTATATTCTTCTCCAAACATATTCCCGTTTTCGCAAACGATTGCCAAACGGTCTACATCGGGATCTACAACAAAACCGACATCGGCTCCTTTTTCTTTCACCAGCGCCGATATTTCCGTCAAATGTTCCGGAAGAGGTTCGGGATTATGAGGGAATTGTCCATTAGGCTCACAGTATAACTCATAAACGGTTTCTACACCTAAAGCTTTCAGTAAGACCGGAATTACGATGCCGCCTACGGAATTTACGCAATCTACCGCAACTTTGAATTTTGCCTGACGGATGGCTTCAACATCTACCAGATCCAGCGCAAGGACGTGATCGATATGTTTTTGCGTATATGACGAATCCGTTATTAACTGCCCAAGGTTATCCACTTCGGCGAAGACAAATTCTTCAGCATCGGCAATTTTTAAAATTTCATTTCCTTCTGCGGCGTTCAGAAATTCACCTTTTTCGTTTAAGAGTTTGAGGGCGTTCCATTGTTTGGGATTGTGACTGGCAGTGAGGATAATACCACCGGCGGCATTTTCTGCGGGAACAGCAAGTTCCGTGGTCGGAGTAGTGGCCAATCCGATGTCAACGACATCATATCCCATTCCTCTAACAGTTCCGGCAACGAGATCTTTCACCATACCGCCCGAAATACGGGCATCACGACCTAAAACGATTTTCTTTGAGTTCGTTTTTTGCTGAGAGCGGATTAATGTGATGTACGCAGCCGTAAATTTCACAATATCCAAAGGGGTAAGTGCATCACCGGCTTGTCCACCGATTGTACCACGGATTCCTGAGATTGATTTTATCAGTGTCATCTTAAATTTTTAAAGGGTTATTGCGATTGTAATTATTAATTCGGGATTTCTTCTCCGGTGTAACTGATTTCAACATACATCGGCCATACCTGAGATTTGCAATAAGAATTACCGATTTTGGAAGGAATGATCATCTTTGCAACTCCTTCATATCCGATATATTTATTGATAAGCGGATATACGGAACCTTCACTTATTATTTCATATTGGCCATAAAGAGCGCTACTGCCGGATTCCTGAGAAAGCGTAGGATAGTTGTACAAATATGTCGATTTCCTATCTCCACTGAGAACCGTTTCTTCTATGGAAAACAACTGTAAAGCTTTCAGCCTCATTGTTATTTTCTCTCCATCTTTATAGACAACCGGTGTTCCTTTTTTTACAATATTAAGGTACAAACCGTTTTCCGCGAGGAAAAATTCATTGGACTGGAATATCGTATCGGCAGGAAGGGTATTCAAAATCTGATAGTTATTAGAAGCAATATAGCGAGAGATGGCATTTCTTTCATCTTCCAGCATTTCAACGTATGTCTTTCCGTTATTACAGGCAAGCAGAAAGAATAGGGTTGCTAACAGAATAAAACTTTTATTTTTCATTTTTCATTCAATATATAGTCTACAATCCATTTACCGACATCGCTTGTTGTATAAGCTTTTCCTCCCCGGGCAATGTCTTCGGTTACAACGCCGGCATCCATAGAAGCATCGACTGCTTTTCGGATAAGGGCGCCTTCGGTTTTCAGACCAAAAGCATATTCAAACATCAGTGCCGCAGAAAGAATCGTAGCCAGTGGATTCGCAATATTCTTGCCTGCCGCTTGAGGATACGATCCGTGAATAGGCTCAAATACAGAAGTATGTACACCTACAGAAGCCGAAGGTAACATTCCTAAAGAACCGGTAATGACGGAAGCTTCATCGGTCAATATATCTCCGAACATGTTCTCCGTGACGATCACATCGAAGCGTTCCGGCCACTGAATCAACTGCATGGCAGCATTGTCGACAAACATATATTCGGTTTCGACCTGCGGAAATTCTTTGGCGATTCCCTGCGCCACCTGTCGCCAGAGACGGGAAGTGCAAAGCACGTTCGCCTTGTCGACGATCGTCACTTTTTTGCGCCGCTTTATTGCATACTCATAGGCTAAACGAACGATCCGGTCTATTTCTTCTACAGTATAAACGCAAGTATCGTAAGCAGTTGTTCCGTCTTCGCTGCGCCCTTGTGGGCGACCGAAATACAGTCCGCCGGTCAACTCCCGGATACACATAAAATCTACGTTCCCGATCAGTTCGGGTTTCAACGGAGATTTATCAATCAGCGACGAAAAGACCGTTACCGGACGGATATTGGCATACAGTTCCAGTTTTTTGCGCATGGCAAGCAAACCCTGTTCGGGACGTACCTTAGCCGACGGATCATTATCATATTTCGGGGAACCGATAGCGCCGAACAGTACGGCATCCGATTCCATGCACAATGCGTGCGTAGCATCCGGATAAGGATTTCCTACGGCATCAATTGCGACAGCGCCGACCAGGGCATGATTGCAGGTCAATTCATGTCCGAATTTGTTGGATACGGCTTCCGTAGCATGTAAAGCCTGTTCGATGATTTCTGGGCCGATTCCGTCTCCCGGCAATACGGCAATATTCAATTTCATATTTTATTGTTCTCTTTTTATACTTCTCTGTTAAATTTGACATATCTCGGTTCCAGGGGGACATAATCTTCCTTGTCCCACAACGTGCTGGTGATCATCAAATCCGCACTGTATCTGTTGCAGGCGATAGGTACGTTATGCACCCGACACTGGCGCAACAGCATCTGGATATCGGCCTCGTGCGGCTGGGCGCTCAGGTCGTCTATCAGAAAAACCGCCAGATTGATCTTTTTTCTTACTACCAGCGCAGCAATTTCCGCATCTCCACCCAAAGGGCCGGAATTCATACAGATAATTTCCGCTTCTACTCCTTTTTTTTCGAATGCATCTTTGATTAATCCACCCGTTGTCCCGGTACATATCAATTGATGTTGGGAAAGCATATCCGCATTGAAAACAGCCCAATCTACCATATCCGCTTTCCGGCGGTCGTGGGCGACTAATGCAATGGTCAGTTTTTTGTGCATATTTCGTCTATTTTTATTTCGTTCATTTTTAGACCGGGCAAAGTTAGCGTTTAATTTTTACATATTCTCTATTCGGTTGAGCATTTTTACTGTAGCTTTGATGGCAGCGGCAGCCTGATCTACATCCAATCCTCTAGTTTTGAAATCTTTACCTTTGAAACTCCATGCGATGGTAGTTTGTACCAAAGCATCCGTGCGACCGCCTAAGGGAATCTCTACATGATAGTCGGTCAAGGTGGGAATCGGCTTATCCAGGTTTTTATAAATTTTCCACAGCGCTTTGGAGAAAGCGTGGTACTGACCGTCGCCCGGAGCCGTATGCTCGTATTCTTTTCCGTCGATGTCAATGCGGACGGTGGCAGTAGGCCGAAGTCCATGTGTCAGCGACAGAGAATAGTTGACAATTTTGATTTTATCCTGTGTTTCAATATCCAGCACATCGGAGAGAATGTAGGGAAGGTCGTCGCCAGTGATAATCTCCTTTTTATCTCCCAGTTCGATGATTCTTTCGGTGATCCGCTTTACGGACGCCTCGTCCAGTTCCATGCCCAAATCTTCCAGATTTTTACGGATATTGGATTTTCCGGACATTTTTCCGAGTGCATATTCCCGTGTACGACCGAATCTTTCCGGAAGCAGATCGTTGTAATACAGCTTGTTTTTATTATCTCCGTCGGCATGAATACCGGCGCATTGCGTGAAAACGCTGTCGCCGATAATCGGCTGATTGTTGGCAATACGGATACCGGAATAGGATTCTACTACCCGACTCACCCGGTTGAGGTTTCGTTCAACAATATTTGTGTGGATGTGCAGTTGGTCATGCAAAGCTGCAACAACGCTGGTCAGCGGAGCATTTCCGGCACGTTCGCCCAATCCATTAACCGTTGTATGGATGCCGTTGACGCCTGCGACGACTGCTGCAAAAACGTTCGCAACAGCCAAATCGTAGTCATTATGTGCATGAAAATCAAAACGACAGTTCGGATAACGGGATACGATGTCCTTGCAATAGGTAGCCGTATTCTGAGGATTCAGGATTCCCAAGGTGTCGGGCAACATGAAACGCTTGATTTTTTCTCCTTTCAATCCATCTATTATTTGATAAACATATTCAGGAGAATGAATCATACCGTTCGACCAGTCTTCCAGATAAATGTTAATATCTATCTGCATGGAAGCGGCGATGTTGAGAACATTTCGGATGTCATTCAGGTGTTGTTCCGGCGTTTTTTTGAGTTGTTCCAGACAATGTTTCTGCGATCCTTTGCAAAGCAGGTTCATCACTTTTCCGCCAGTGGCCTGTACCCATTTCAGGGAGACATCACCATCGACAAAGCCAAGTATTTCGATTTTATCCAAATGTCCGGCATAAGCCGCCCATTCCGTGATGTTCTTTACCGATTGGTATTCTCCTTCGGAAACCCTGGCAGAGGCGATTTCCAAACGGTCTACTTTCAAATCATCCAGGAGCAACCGTGCAATGCTCAACTTCTCGGAAGATGCAAAAGAGACGCCGGAAGTTTGTTCGCCGTCGCGCAACGTCGTGTCTAATATTTCTATCATACCTTTTGGTTATTTGCGTCCCCTTTCGTATGCTTCTATTTCATCTTTCCTGCTCAAAAGATAGTCAATATCATCGAAGCCTTTCAAAAAACATTCTTTTTTGTAGGAATTGATTTCAAAAATTTCCGATTCTCCGGTGGCGTTGTTAGTGAGCCGCTGGTTTTCCAAATCAACGGTTAATGTAATTTTCGGATTTTCATTGACGCTTGCAAAAATTCCGGCAAGAAATTTTTCCGAAACCGTAACGGGTAGTACGCCGTTATTGAGTTCGTTATTTTTATGAATATCGGCAAAGAAACTTGACACTACGACTTTGAAACCGTAACCGGCAATTGCCCATGCGGCATGTTCACGGCTACTGCCCGAACCGAAATTTTTACCGGCCACGAGGATTTTCCCGCTGTAAGCAGGGTTGTTTAATACGAAATCTGCTTTAGGTGATCCGTCTTTATTGTATCGCCAGTCGGCAAAAAGATTATCGCCGAAACCTTTTTTATCGGTCGCTTTCAGGAAACGCGCCGGAATGATTTGGTCGGTGTCCACATTCTCTATTGGAAGGGGTACGACTGTGCTTGTTAATGTGATGAATTTGTTCATTTTTT